>CAZZCS010000007.1:0-38851 GCA_964652645.1 uncultured Candidatus Cloacimonadota bacterium
CTGCGCCGATGGTTTGTGAGCCCGCTGGGACTCATTTGAATCATCTGTATCAATTTTCGCACAAGCTCTGAAGCCAGTGTTACAATCACCAAATCCCCAAACCCTCAAACCTCAAAACGACAAATCGTTAAAACCCTAAAACATCAAGGCGGTACGGCGACCGCCTGTACTCAACCCTAAAACCATAAAACCCTCAAACACTCAAACCCCCAAATCCCCAAAACCTCAAAACGACAAATCGTTAAAACCCTAAAACAATAAGGCGGTACGGCGACCGCCTGTACCCATCAAGGCAGTACGCCGCTCGCCTGTACTCTAGTATCGAAAGATAGAAAATATCTCAGCCCTATCAGCCCAAGCCTTCCAGCTCCAAGAGACGATCTCTCAATTCTGCTGCTTTTTCAAAATCCAGCTTTGAGGCTGCAATTCTCATCTCTTTTTTGAGAACTTCCAGGATCTTTTCCTTGCTATCCAGATCCAGATATGCCATGAAGTCTTCTTTGGATTGTTTCGTGGATTGCTTTTTTTCTTTATCGATCTTCCCATATCCTTCTGCTACGGCGGTTGATTGCATGATCTGATCGATTGTCTTCATGATTGATTGGGGCGTAATGTTGTTTCTGGTATTATAGTCCAGTTGCTTGAGCCGCCTGCGGTTGGTTTCGTCCATGGTCTGCTTGATCGCATCTGTGATGACATCTGCATAAAAGACTACTTTACCTTCGATGTTTCTAGCGGCACGCCCAGAGATCTGGATTAGTGACCTGGCAGAGCGCAAAAAGCCCGTCTTATCAGCATCCAGAATCGCCACCAATGATACTTCTGGAAGATCCAAACCTTCCCGTAGCAGGTTCACGCCTACGATTACGTCGAATTCGTCCAGTCTGAGTCCACGAATAATCTTGGCCCGTTCGATCGAATCTATTCCGCTGTGCAGATACTTGACCCGAATCCCGGCATTGTCCAGATAGGTGCTGAGGTCTTCGGCCATCCGCTTGGTAAGAGTCATCACGAGAACTTTATGCTTTTTGGCAGTTCGCTCTCGTATTTGTCCGATCAAATCGTCCACCTGGTGCCTGATGGGCTTAATCTCGATAATGGGATCGACCAATCCCGTAGGCCGGATCACTTGCTCTACTATCTCACCCTTGGTCAGCTCCAGTTCATAAGGGGCTGGCGTCGCTGATACAAAGATCACATTCCTGAGGTATTTCTCAAATTCATTGAATCTCAAAGGGCGATTGTCGAAGGCAGAGGGCAGCCGGAAGCCATATTCCACCAGGTTACTCTTCCTGGTAAAATCGCCGCCATACATCCCATGTACCTGGGGTATTGTCACATGAGATTCATCTATGACAAAGAGAAAGTCCTTGGGAAAGTAATCCAGCAAACAGCTGGGAGGACTGCCAGGTTCCGATCCCGTTAAGTGACGTGAATAGTTTTCTATCCCGGAACAAAAGCCCAGCTCGCGCAGCATTTCCAGATCAAACATTGTGCGCTGTTTCAGCCTGTCCGCCTCTACATACCGTTGATTATCGAGATAATGCCTTACCCTCTCGTTCATCTCTGATTCGATGGAATGAAGGGCAGAATTCATCTTTTCCTGAGACATGATAAAGTGGATGGCGGGATAAATAGGATACTCGCTCACTTTTTCCAGCGTTTGATAAGAGATGGGGTGCAGTTTTTCCAAGTTTACAATCTCGTCGCCAAAGAATTCAACGCGGACACAGTGCTCCAGATAAGCTGGATAAATATCTACAATATCACCCCTTACCCTGAAAGCGCCTCGCTCAAAGGCAATGTCGTTCCGACTATAGTGCGCAGTCACGAGCTTTGATATCAGCTCTTCCCTATCCATCTTTTCGCCTACGTGCAAGCGGATCAGAGCCTCTCGATACTCTTCTGGAACTCCCAGTCCATAGATGCAGGATACGCTTGCTACGATTATCACATCGCGTCTTTCCATCAGGGACATGGTGGCTCGGAGCCTCAGCTTCTCGATCTCGGCATTGATATCGGAATCCTTTTCAATGTAGATGTCCTTGCCGGGGATATAGGCTTCGGGCTGGTAATAATCGTAGTAACTGATGAAGTATTCCACCGCATTATCGGGAAAGAGCTGCTTCAATTCTCCATAGAGCTGGGCTGCAAGGGTTTTGTTGTGGGACAGCACCAATACAGGCCTCTCCAATTGACTAATCACATTTGCTATCGTGAAGGTCTTTCCAGATCCTGTCACACCCAGGAGAACCTGAAATCTGCGCTGTTCCTGAATTCCCTTTACCAGCTCGGCAATCGCTTCGGGCTGGTCTCCGCTGGGCTCGTAATCACTAACGAGGTTGAATAAACTCATTTGACCGCCATCTTTATCTTGAGGTTTTGTTTCGGTACAGGGTTTCACTCCTTCGCATCAGGAGCGTCGGCAGATTGGAGAGTGGAATCTCCAGCTTGATCAGCCCTCTGCTGCTTTGAAGATCACCAAGATTCATGTTCAGATAGACAGAGCTCCGATAATTCCACAACAGGATATCATTCCGATAGTATTTTTCGTACAGTTCATGCGAGATATTGTAAAGATCGCTATCCGTAACGACCCGGTAATCAAAGAAATCCATCGACAGCTTCAAAGTAAAAGGGTTGATATCTGGAACAGCAATTCTGTATTTGCTTTTTTTGAAATTTTCGTAACTGGCAATGTAGTCCCTGGCTTGAGCTGAGTCCAGGCCGAGGCTATCCGCTTCTGCCGTCGGGTAAATCTGGAGAATTCTCTGGTTGAACCCAGACATGTTGTAGCCACGAATATCGTGATTGTCCCTATCACCTGCATGTAAAACGCAGATAAACAGGCATAGCAAAACAAATAAACCGCTTCTCATATAAAACTCTTGACTTAATGCATTCCTTCTGAACTTTGGGTACAAGATAATGCAGTGCGCTATTTTTGTCGAGAATAAAACTATATGGAGTATGAAGATGCTGAATATCGATGATTTACAGATTAATTACGACAGCCTATTAAAGTTGGGATACGTAATTGTTGACGTTCGTTACAAGGACTACGATATCGTATCAGAAGCACCCAAGCTGATAATTGCACGGGTGGACAATGATCGTGATGAATTCTATCAGAGTATGCTAAAACAATACACCGCTCTTGAGTTTAAGACTAGTGAAATCTATGATGTCTGGACTGATGTTCTGCGTCATAAGATCAAAATGAGCAATGTCCTCAATCGCGATATCGCAATCAAAGTAGCCGCATTGGATTATATAGAGACAGTTTATCCTGCCAAATGAGTGAGCAAACACTGCTTTTGATCAAGCCAAATGCTGTCAAAGGAGGGCACATTGGGCATATCATATCCATGATTGAAAGTAAGGGCTTTATCATCCGCAATATCAAGACATTCATGTTTACCCCAGAGCTGGCAGCCGAGTTTTACAGAGAGCACCTGGGTAAGTCCTTCTTTGAGAGGTTGATCAGCTTCATGATTTCCGGCACGACAGTCGCCATTCTACTCGAGAAGAAGAATGCCGTGCATGATCTCAGACAATTGGTGGGCGAAGCTGAGCCCGAAAAGCGTGAGCCAAACACCATCCGTGCCATCTACGCTGAAGGGGTGACAGAGAATGCTGTTCATGCTTCCGATAGTCCCGAAAACTCAAGCAGAGAGATTGAGCTCATATTCCGTTAAGAGCACATAGATTTCCATCTATCCCCCTCCTTATCAAGGGAGCTTTCCATCCTTATTATAAAGGCAATTGCCCCCACAGCTCCGGGCTTGGGGCTGCCAAGGATAAACCGACCTCGAAATTTTCCACCGAGCTCAAAAAGTGCACCCACATGCTGCTGTATGGAATAGATATTGCTTTGTATAAGCATATCGATGTAATTAAAAAGAACATGAGGATATAGATGACCGTTTTAATTATCGCAACCCTTTTGCTGATTGCGAATTGGGCGATAGAGTACTATCGTCACAGGCAAAATGTATTGTCCATCCCAATCAGAATCCACGTAAATGGAACCAGGGGCAAATCAAGCGTTACGCGGCTGATTGCTGCTGGCCTGAGGGCTGGAGGCAAAAAGACCATTGCAAAGATTACTGGCACATTGCCCCGGGTAGTGTTACCTGATGGAAGGGAAGCTGCCATTATCAGATTGATGGGTGCAAACATCATCGAGCAGAAGTATATCTTTCGGCATGCTGCAAACGATAAGCCCGAGGCTATCGTTATTGAGTGCATGGCTGTAAACCCTGTATTCCAATGGATCACCGAGAGGATGTTTGTCCGTTCCACGATTTCAGTCATCACCAATTGCAGATTGGATCACACCGACCTCATGGGATCGACGGAGCAAAGCATCACTATGAGCCTGAGCAATACCATCCCTCGGGAAGGTATCTGTTTTACAGCAGAGAACAAGTATTTCGGGATCCTGAATGGGGTTGCCAGGCGCAGAAAGTGCGAGATCAGAAAGATCAGACCCTTTGATGTAACGCAGCAAGAGCTTGATGCCTTTCATCATATCGAGCATGCCGAAAATGTCCAATTGGCTCTTGCCGTTTGCGAACATGCAGGAGTGCCCAGAGACGTGGCCCTAAAGGGTATGCAAGCTGCTCATCCAGATCCTGGAGCTTTGAAACGTTACAAGATCAATGATAATGGAAAGATTCTAAATTTTTACAGCGTCTTTGCTGCTAACGATCCCAAATCTACAGCCAAAATCATGAATATGGTTTTGGGTGATAAGAAGGACATCGAAAAGATCGTAATCCTGAATAGCCGTTCCGACCGGTATTTCCGTTCTCAACAGCTCCTGGACGAGATCAAGCCCATGGAATACAATTACATTTTCCTTACTGGCGAAATCCCTGAAAAAGTGGAGTCCTATGCCCTGAGCATTGGCATCCCCAAGAACAAGATTATCACTCTGGGCGAGCCTCTTACCGAAGTGATCTACCAACATGTGTTGAAGCTTACAGTAAAAGAATCCTACATTATCGGGATCGGAAACATTGCCGGTAGAATCAAATATGGAGCTCAGATCGTAGCCCATTTTAAACACAAAATGCAATCATTTAATAAAGTTAAGAAGATAAAGGAGTAAGATTGTGGTTGAAGCCGTCGTTCAAGCAGCTGTTGGAATTGGAGTAATTCTCAGCCTGATCTTCACGGAGCTTTTGGGAGCCTCTGCAGGTGGCATTGTCGTACCCGGTTACATTGCCCTGTATTTGGATAAACCCATGCAGATTATCGGCACATTGCTGGTAAGCCTGGCTACATGGGGTATTATTCGTGTCATCGGTTCTTTTACATTGCTCTTCGGAAAAAGAAGAATGGTACTATCGATCTTAATCGGTTTCATAATTGGGTGGGGCACCAGAATGTTGGTCTTCCACAATCACACCGTGTTTGATCTGCAAATGCAGTCTATTGGATATATTGTTCCTGGCCTCATCGCCAATTGGTTTGAACGTCAGGGATTCTGGAAAACTCTATCTACCATGATGGTTGCCGCGGTATTGGTGCGCTTGATTCTCATGGTGATCTTTCAGGGGGCTGTATGATGTACAGGCCATCACTCAAATCGGGCAGATCCCTAATAATACTGTTTGTCCTCAGTATCGTTCTGTTTTACATAGCTCAGACCTCTTATATCCAGATCAAATCCGATTACTTTGAAGAGAAAGTGGCAGCGGCAGAGCTGATGAAAACATATATGGAAACCATCCGTGAGGAGCTGGAATCCAGGAACTTCGAATTTGACCCCATCGATGACCCGATGCGGACTGGACTCATCGGAACCAGAGTAAGCCCCATCACCACAAGTAGAGGATTTATATCCGAGAAACAATCTACTCTGAATCCCAATCTGGCCGCGATGTTTGTGCAAGAACTCAGAAAAGCAAGATTGTCCGAAGGGGATCATGTAGCCGTTGGTATCACCGGCAGCAACCCTGCTGTCAATCTGGCACTTTATGCTGCCATGAGCACATTAAAGCTCAATCCCAGCATCATCACAGCGGTGAGTTCTGCTTCCTACGGGGCAAACAACGAAGAGCTTACCTGGCTGGATATTGAATCCATTCTCAAAGACAGAGGAATGCTCGAGTTTACCAGCTCATACGCAACCCTTGGTGGCTATGATGACTTGGCTATTGGCCTGTCTGATCGTGGTGTGCAAATGTTAAGAAATGCCATGCAGAGAAATAGTGTTCCTCTACTCATCGGGGCAAGTCTCAATGATAATGTGGAATTGCGTTACCAGGCCTATCAGGAACTGATCCCGGATGGGAAACGTTATAGATTGTTTATCAACATTGGTATGGGATTGGGAAATGTGGGCAGTCAGGTTAATGCCAGACTGATTCCAGAAGGCCTGAACACCAAGATCGCCGAACGCCAGTATGATCCCGAGGGCGTCATGATGCTGATGGCAAAGAAAAATGTCAATGTCCTGCATTTCTCACGCGTTATGCGATGGATCCGAGAATATGACTTGCCAACCCAGCCCATGATCATGCCCACCATTGGCGAGGGTAGAATGTTCAGTTATAGAATCCATAACACACTTGTCTCGCTGATCTGCTTGTTAATCCTAACTGCTGCAATAGTGGTTGTCATAATTTTTGATCGACACGATAGACGCTTTATGGCCAATATCGTTGATCCCGACGAAGAGCTCTAAGGCTCGTAAATGTGGAGCTAGTATAATGATAAAGAAAATACTGATAGTACTTGGTCTTGGTGTGATGGCTCTGAGCTTGTTTTCGCAGAGTATCAGAGTATTACCGATGGCTTTTGATAATCCTGGAAACCGCAGGATACTCCGTAATGATGATGGCAATTATTTTTACTATCGATCTATGCCTGAGAGATCAATGACTCTGAATGTAAAAGATATCAATGAAGTTACTTTGAGATCCTTTGCCATTGAACCATTGAGAAAACCACAGGTGATAACGATAATCAATGGGAAACGTAGCACCCATGATCTAGTCTTGAGTGAACGTCTGAACGGTTACTACATCTATAAACCTGTCAATTTGAAGATCCCCAAAAACACTGAATCTATTGATATTTTGTGTTACGAAAGAAGCATATACTTCCGGGCTTTCTATACCGTCGTAAGAGAACCTAAGCCCAAAGTCGTAAGAATCCCCAATCTCAAGGTTCTGGGTCATTCGGGAATCATGCAGATGCAGCACAACGGCAAGAACAGCGAGTATCATAGCTTTACAAAAGACCAAAGTTTGAGTTTCGAGCTGAACAACAATCGCAACGCTGTGGTCTATGTCCGGGCTCGTCTCACTGATAGGAGCTTACCCATTTTTGAGCTCTTTAAAGACGGCGAACCTGTCAACACGTATGAGTTTACGCTGAAGCGGACTACAAGATATAAAGTTGATGGCATTCGCTACCTTTCGATAGGGATCAAAGTGGAGCTCCCCGAAAATGAAAGCTCCTCTAAATATGAACTGAAGGCAGTGAGCGATCATCTGTTTTTAGGAAGACCTGTTTTGCTAAAGGCTGATTAAAGAGTATGAGTATCATCTCTCAAGACGTCATACAGATCATCGGTGATCAGGATACACCCCCTGAAGAAAGCCTTCAAGACAACGGACTTGGCACCGAAACCACAGACATAGAGGACACTAAATTGGATAAACCAAAACAAAAGAACAAGAAAGGTATCAGGGTTCTCAATCCGCATCGGATCACAAAACCTTTCCGCCCCATTATCATGTCCTTTGTTCTCCTCGTGTCATCTGGTTTTGGCATTCTAAATGCTCAGGTACAGGGCAGCATCGTCTTCGGTGCTCAATATACCGATAACATCTTTGCCCTCTCTGATTATGATTTCGAGCGCTTTGACCAAAACAATAGCCTCCTGGACTTTGTGGAAACTACCGATGATCTGAACCTCAACGCCAGGATAAACCTTCAGTATCCCATGCGGTATCGCTGGTGGAGGTTTGTCCCTTCCGTATCTCTAAATGCATCGCAAAGCGTCAGCAACCAGGACAAACATCGTAGCGACCTTATTACCCGTATCCGGGTGGAACGTTACCACTGGAACGCCACTCTCCTCTACGGCTACTATCCTTATATCTACGTACGAGACTACGTGGATTCTGATGGCACTGGCGAACTCGAGAAGTATTCGTATGAGAGAAGCCTTTATCGTGGAGATGCAAATCTGAGGATCACCAGAGCTACCACACTGAGGTTACATGCCCGATACGAGGACTATTTTTACAATGAGTATTGGACCCAGTTCGATGGTAGCGCTACCACATATGGCATTGGTTTCAGGCAGAGTTTCCCTGTCTTTTTCCTGAGCGGGATGTATTATTATCGGGTCTTTGATAATGATTACGATGGGAATCCACTGTATAATGACTCCTCCTACGAAAGCAATAAGATCGATGTAGGTATCTCATTGAAACATATGCCACTTAATGAATCCAAGAAGAATGGCCCAACCTGGAGACCAACATTAGATATCTCCTATGAGGAGCGTTTTTACCAGGGACTTGACAACTGGTATGGTGGCAGAATTGATAAAATGTACAATACAAAAGCGGGTATCGACTTCTCATTGTCGGAAAAATGGAATTTATCTCTTGACTATTCGCATGTCTTCCGTAACGTCGATTCACCTAATCAAAGTGTCCTTCGCCTGAAAGAGTACTCAGACAACCGGGTGGGAACTTCGGTCAGATATAATTTTTAGGAGTATCGATATGGTCTTTCAAAAACAAGATAGTCTAAAGAAGATTAGAGAATTCCTCGACATGGTTGAGAACCATAAGGTAGAATTGCGAAGATATCGCGTACCTGTGCTGGTTTGGGCTATTAGTGATGGCACCGTTTATTACTCATTCTGGGAAAGCGATATGCTGGATAAGTTTGGCTTGGAAAATGTGGATGGTTGGGATTACGAAGAAGACAAGCTGTTTTGTCCGGATTGGGTAGAAGACGATGATGAGGGTGAAGAGCTAGACTTCGACGATGATGATGAGGACTTTTAGGCTCGAAAGAGCCTTTTTCTTTGCTATATGCCTATGCGGATAGCTGTCGTTGGAGGTGGAGGATGGGGACTCTCCATGTCCAAACTCCTGCACGAAAACGGTCATACCATTCTGGTGTGGGAACACAATCCAGATTACCTGAAACTATTGAAAGAGACGCAGTCCAATCCCGCTCTTCTTCCCGGTATTATACTCAGTGAGGACATTGCTTTTTGCGGAGATTGGCACGATGTGCTTTCCTTTAGACCCAATATACTGATCCTGGCAACCCCATCTCAGTTTCTCAGAATGACATTGACAGGTATGCATGATGCTCTTGGAGATAAGGCCAACGTCTTCTGGGGAGACCCTCAGCTGAAAGCTGTAGTAAACCTGGCCAAGGGCATTGAAGAGCAGACACTATCGACTATGTCCCAATTGATCAAGGACTTTGTCCCCTGTCCAGCGCATCATAAAGTATGCTGTCTATCGGGACCAAGTCACGCTGAAGAGGTCGCCAAACAGGTTCCTACAGCGGTCGTGATTGCTGCAGAAGACGAGACTATGCTTGAGGAGCTGCAGCAGGTATTTAGCAACAGATATTTCAGAGTGTATCGAAGCACTGATCTTGTAGGTGTTGAAATCGGTGGAGCAGTAAAGAACATCATTGCAATCGCAGCAGGAATCATTGACGGATTGGGCTATGGTGACAATACAAAGGGAGCACTCATTGCCCGCGGAATAGTCGAGATCCAAAGATTGGGCTTGGTGATGGGAGCCAGATCCGATACTTTTCTGGGATTATCCGGAATTGGTGATTTAGTTACAACGGCTATCAGCTCTCACAGCAGGAATAGAAACGTTGGGTATGGCATCGGTAAAGGACGCAAACTACAGGAAGTACTCTCAGATATGAGTATGGTAGCCGAAGGTGTGGCCAGTACGCGCTCTGTGTATTATCTTTCTGAAAAAGTTGGTATAGAAATGCCCATCACGACCCAGATTTTCAAAGTACTCTATGAAGATAAAGATCCGCTGACAGCGATTACCGATCTGATGACCAGAGATCTGAAATCTGAGACTCCGATCAATGTCAATGACTGACCCTGGAAGAACCAACTCTTTACTATAGATAAATTATCCTACATGGGCATATTGGGGAAATTGGGCATCCCTTTCATGTTTTTCATGCCCTTACTGGATGAAAATCTCTTCATCATTTTTTTCATGTCTTCAAATTGACGAATCAAACGGTTCACTTCGGTGACAGTTCTGCCACATCCCCTGGCAATGCGTAGTCTTCTACTACCATTTAGGATCTCCGGTTTCTCGCGTTCTCGATTGGTCATGGACTTGATTATTGCCTCCACATGTTTGAGGGCATTATCGTCAATCTTCATATCAGAAGGGAGCTTGTTTCCCAAGCCTGGTATCATCCGGACAATAGATTCCAATGAACCCATCTTTTTTATACTTTGAAGCTGGGACAGGAAGTCATTTAGGGTGAACTGGTTTTTTAGCATTTTCTGGGCTAGCTTACTCTCTTCTTCAGCGTCGAACATGGCTTCTGCTTTTTCAATAAGAGTAAGAACATCTCCCATTCCCAGAATTCTTGATGCCATCCTATCAGCATGAAAGACTTCAAGGTCGCTAATTTTTTCCCCAATACCTACAAAGGCAACTGGTTTATCGGTAATAGCCTTGATGGATAAGGCAGCTCCACCCCTGGCATCACCATCGAGTTTAGTCAGGATTACAGCGTTGAAATCCAATCTCTTGTGGAACTCATTGGCTACAGTAACAGCATCCTGACCCGTCATCGCGTCTGCTACAAAGAAAATGTAGTCTGGCTTTACATGTCTTTTCAATCTTTCGACTTCGTTCATCATCATGTCATCGATGTGAAGCCTTCCTGCAGTATCAAAGATAAGCAAGTTGATCAGTTCCTTATCAGCCTGTTGCAGAGCACTATCAGCAATGGATATCACGTCTTTTGTATCTTTGGTAACTACTGGAATATCGATTTGCTTCCCCAGTACCTGTAGCTGGTCCACTGCCGCAGGTCTGTATACATCGCAAGCTACCATCATGGGTTTGATGCCCTTCTTTCTATAAAAGGAAGCAAGCTTTGCGCAGGCGGTTGTCTTACCTGAACCCTGCAACCCTACCATCATAATTTTAGTGAGCTTGTTGTTATAAACTTTTAGCTCGAAGCCTTCAGTGTCCATGAGGTGGACAAGCTCGTCATGAACAATCTTGACAACCTGCTGACCAGGCGTAAGTGACTTCATGACTTCCTGACCCATCGATCTTTTTTCGACTTCACTTACAAAGTTTTTTACGATCTTGAAGTTGACATCTGCTTCCAGAAGAGCCATTCTCACTTCTCGCATGCTGTCCTTGATATTCTGCTCTGTAAGATAACCCATGCCTTTCAGGTTCTTAAATACTTTTTCAAGCTTGTCTGAGAGAGAGTTGAACATTGCTATTCCTTTATCCTGGCTCTAAGAGAGTTGATTGCGGTTTTGTAACTTTTTGATGCAAAGATATATGAAGCCGAGACAAGCATATCTGCCCCATCACGAATCAGTAACGGAGCATTGTCGCTGTTTACTCCACCATCTACTTCGATATTGCCAACGAAGCCATAATCCTGCCTCAGAAGTTTAATCTTGGAAAAAACGTTGGGGATAAACCTCTGTCCCGAGTATCCTGGGTTTACACTCATCAATAATACGAAATCCAGTTCAGATAACACAGTCTGGATAGTATCAACGCCAGTGCCAGGATTGATGGCCAGACCGGCTTTGATCCCATGATCCTTGATCCTTTGGATCTGGCGGTGTACGTGGTACTCGGTTTCCTGGTGAAAGCTGATCCACTGGACTCCGATATCTGCAAGACGGTCTATGTAATCAGCGGGATTGGTAACCATGAGATGTGCATCAAGAGGCAAATCAGTCAATTCTCTGATTCTCTTGACAAGCGGAAAGCCAAAGCTCAGATTGGGGACATAATGTCCGTCCATGAGATCCAAATGGATTACGTCGGCCTTCGAGATCTTTAATTCTTGTAGTTCCTCTGCCAGTCTTCCGAAATCAGCAGAGAGAACCGAGGGGGCAATTAATATTCGCTTCATGATCTAACTCTTTATAAGTAGGACTATTTCCTTAATCTCTATGTTATACTCAACTCTATATTTTGTGATTAGGCTCTTTTTGAGCAACGACAACTCTTGCATCCAGCTACTATTTCGAACCCCTACATATAACACTTTGTTTTCAAAGCGGATAGGAAATGACTTCTCTGCCAGCAATTCACCCACAACCGCCTTCCAGCAACGATAAGCCTTTACATAATCTCGATATTTGTCTCCAGCTATCTGAAGCAAAACCCGATTAAGCTCATTATCAAGGCTATTCCATGCCATTTCAGATATCCTCTCTTAGCGAATACTAGCGAACTTAGACAAAAAAAGGTTATCCGGTTTCCCGTAAAGGCACCGAATAACCTTCGATATTTGTATGATTCTCAATCAGTCTTTATTAAACGCTAAACCGTAACCGTTCCATGCAATGATCAGTACTGCCAGGGCAACATAGTAAACAGAGCCAATACCAGTAGTGGTTCTATCAATCCCAGACATGATCATTCCAGGCACGGCAGAAACAACGATGATCAGAAGGTAGCCAGCAATGGACATAACAACATTGTCACCCTTCTCATTGATAAGATATGCTGCCAAAATCATGAGCGCAATGAATAGGATTGTGATACCAAGTATTAGTAGCACTATAACAGTATTCAACACTGGTAGATTCACCAGATTTGAACGCGTTATTATCAGAGCTGGTAACACAACTGCCAGGAGAAGCAGAACTCCACCAATAATCTTATGTACCATAGGACTGACAGTATCTGTTAACTCAGAATGTCTCTGTCTCTTCCGCATGAGCATTAGCAGTATGAAGGCTACAGCAATGAAAAAGGCAGCATAAGCGAGAATCATTACAGGTCTTCCTGTAGCCAGCCCCATCAGTGAGAAAACAACGATGAAGACGATGAAACTTATAATCTTCTTTACGTTAAACCAAGTATCCGGCATGGGTACCTCCAGCTTTAATCTTGTTCTTTATCGACTGTGAGTTTGAGCTCTACTACTATATCTTTATGAAGCCTGATCTGTACTGCATGGGCTCCAAGCTCTTTAATGTGCTTGTCCATATGGATAGTCGATTTATGAATCTCCACATCCATTTTTTTCAGTTCCTGGACAATGTCGTTCTCGGACACTGATCCAAACATATGCTCATTCTCGTCAACTTTTCGAACGAATGACAAACTAATACCTGCCAATTTTTCGGCAAGGAGTTTTAGCTCATTCAGGCGTTTTTGCTCTTCAGCAGCCAGAACTTCTTTGATCTGACTAAGGTTTCCGATGTTTTTTGGAGTGGCGTATATAGCGAACTTTCTCGGAATCAAATAGTTCCTGGCAAAACCACGCTTTACATTGACTACTTCGCCCTTTAGCCCAACTTTTTCTATGTTTTCAAGCATTATTACTTTCATGTGATATTTCTCCCATATCTAATTTTCTAATGTCCAACCATTGGTCGGCAATACCTATTAAGGCCAGGATTATATAAGAAACTGCATTTATCAGAACTATCGCCACGATCAAACCCATCAAAAACGAATTGTTCATTATCTTTGAAAGCTTGGATATCATGACTCCAATACCCTGTATCAGAGGGAGAAAGCTATACGCAATCACACCATTAATCAGGGTTACCTGCATGTTTTTCAGGATGTAAAGTGGAATAAGTGTCAATAAAATCAGACTGTAGTACTTGCTTACAGTGAATCTGGAAATACTGAATTTGATGCCCACTTGGGACTGATATATGACGAAGCCCAATAGTAGAGCTATCAGCATCTGTATCATCCACATTGAAGGCAGCAGTACTCTCATCCACATCAAAGTCTTCTCATTTGCAGCATCATTATCTAGCATTAGAAGGCTATTTCTAACAGTTTGTAGTGCTTGCTCAAATCCCATCTGAATCTGCGATCCAAACAACCAGGTTCTAAACAGACCATAACCAATCAATAATGTAGCCGCAACCGCCAAGGCATTGTTCATCGATAGTTTGCTTCGCAGAGAGTACAGGAAACAAAGAACAATAAGAGACACACCAAGGGTTGCATCACATGCAATAACCATGGTCTCCTGGTTTTGGGAAAACATCAAGACTGATAATGGAACCATTAAAGCTGGAGCCAGAACCTTTATGGGGTTACTATAACAGCGCTCGAAGTTCTTTCCACAAAAGAACATCAGTAATACTAATGCCATAAAGGGAAAAATCATCGCGAGGGATCCTATAGCAAGCGGTATCAGAAACACTATTCTATTACGTAAGCAATCAATGCCATCTGTCTGGCAAGTTTGATTTCAGAAGTGAGCTTTCTTTGGTGTTTGCTACAAGTCCCAGTGAGACGTGCAGGCTCGATCTTACCAACATCAGAAATGTACTGACGCATGATATCTATGTTTTTATAGTCGATTACAATCTCTGGGTTCGCACAGAACTTGCAATACTTTTTACGGGTGAACTTCTTCTTTCTGTCTATCTGATTCATTTTTATCTCCTAAAATGGTACATCGTCATTTGTGACTTGGGCATCCATACCCTGCTCTTCAGGGAGAGGAACATCGTTTGAGGAACTGCTATGATCATCACCTTTACCTCGATATTCCAAGAATTGGATGTACTCCGCTATTACTTCTACGGCCTTTCTGTTATTGCCATTTGAATCGACATAAGATCTGGCTTCAATTCTACCTTCGACAATTACAGCACTACCTTTATGAGCAGAATTGCTAACTGACTCAGCCCATTTTGACCAGGCTACAACGTCAATAAAACTTGTCGCATTCTGCCAGTTTCCAGTATCATCTTTGTAAGCTCTGTCCACTGCCAGGGCAAAGCGTACTACGGGAGTCCCCTTGGGGGTGTATTTCATGTCGATGTCATGAGTAATTCTGCCACACAGGGTCACCTTGTTGATCCGAGGTAATCTTAGATCTGCCATATAGCCTCCTATTTTTTACCATCACGAACAATAATCACCAAACGAATAATGTCTTCGTTGATGCTGTATTGCTTCTTGATGGTCTTGATCTCTGTTGACTCAAAACGGAAGTAGTTTACGAAGTAGTAACCTTCATTCAGTTTGTTGATCGGATACGCGAGGATACGCTTTCCCCAATCATCAGTTTTGATCAGTTCCCCGCCATTGTCGGTAATCAAAGCCAGAACTTTGTCATTAGCTTGTTTGGCAAGGTCAGAGCTGAGTTTTGGCGAGAAAATCACCATCATCTCATAATCTTTAATCATCTTAATCCTCCTTTGGACTAATGATTCCGGCTTCGGATTTGCCGGAACAGGTTTTTTTCCATTTACTATATTCATCCAGCATGCTGGAGAAATCTCGGGCTATGTAGGTCTTTAACAAACTGGTTGTGAGCTTAAACATTGCGTCGAATTTTGCGGCATCTCCTTCTGGAATATCATCAAGAACGTAATTCTCAGACTTCTCCAGCTGATTTTTACCGATCCCAATGCGTATCCGTTTCAGTTTATCTGCCTCAATGTGCTCCAGTAGAGATCTGATGCCATTATGGCCACCATCTCCACCACCAGATCTTAATCTAAGCTCTGCTACGTTTAGCTCCAAATCATCGTATACGACTAATACTTCCTGCGGACTCCATTTCAAAGAAGCCGCCTTCAGTGCCAGTCCGGATCTGTTCATGTATGTATTTGGCTTGATCAGAACAGAATCCCTTACAATCACAAAGTCATACAATTCGGATCCTGAAAAGCTCTTACGGTAAGCTTCTGCAAGCTTATCAAGGCACATGAAACCAAGATTGTGCCTCGTTCGGAGGTATTTATCCCCGATGTTTCCGAGGCCAATAACTAGTTTCATCTTCGGTTCTAAGCTGCAACTGAAGTCCGGGAGATTAGATCAAGCAACACGATACTGTCGATCTACTCCTCAGTAGTCTCCTGAGCTTCCTCAGTAGCTTCAGTGGATTCTCCACGTTTTGCATGGATTACGATCACAGCATTTTCTGGATTGTCTTTATATTCCCAGTTACCTTGGGGAAGTTCGCTGATGTGAATTGACTGACCTACTTCCAGGTTCGAGATATCAAGTACGATAGCCTCGGGTACGTTATCAGCCAGACAGGACAGCTTCACTGTTCTCAAGATCACATCCATGGTTCCACCAGACTTGAGACCTATGGGTTCTCCTTCGTAGATAACAGGAACATCAAAATCCATTGCAGTATCTGCCGGGATTACTAAGAAGTCAACATGCAAGAATTCTCTGGTTACTGGATGAATCTGCTTTTCTTTGATAACGCTGAAATACTTTTTTCCATTTAGTTGCAAGTTAAAAAACGTAACTTCATGGAATGACTTTTTATAAGCTTTCATAAACTCAGCTTTATTCAAGGTGATGGAAATGCTCTCCATTTTGTTACCATAAACATTGGCTGGCAACATGCCTTCAGACCTGAGACTTGTCAGATCTGATTTCCTGATTGATTTTCTGCTAACTGCATCAAGCGTGAGTATCATTTATTCCTCCAATCACACTACTATCTAAACAAGATACTAATGGATTCCTCTATATGTATTTTTTTTATGGCAATCGCTAGCATCTCAGCAAGAGATAACTGGACGATTTTTGTAGATTTCTTTTTGTCCTCAGACAGTGGTATCGTGTTTGTAATAAACAGTTTCTCGATAGGCGAGGCATCAAGATTTGACACAGCAGATCCTGAAAGCACTCCATGAGTACAGGCAGCAAACACTCTACTTGCCTCTCTGCGTCTTAACTCTTCGGCTACTTTAATCAGGCTCCGGCCTGTATCTATGATATCATCAAAAAGAATAGCGGTTTTGCCCTCAACATCGCCGATAATGTTTAAACACTCGGATTGGTCGTTGTTTCCCGTTCTGCGCTTATCCCCTATCGCCAGACCACAATTCAATCTCTTTGCGAGAGCTCTGGCTCTATTGGCACCTCCAGAATCCGGAGATACCACAACCACATCATCAAGATTGAGAATGCTTTTGAAATACCTGGCAAAGATTGGAATCGAAAAAAGGTGGTCCACTGGAATATTAAAAAAGCCTTGAATCTGTTCAGCATGCAGGTCAACTGTGATGACCCTGTGTGCTCCTGCAATAGTTATCAAATCCGCGACAAGTTTGGCTGTGATTGGCACCCGTGGTTGATCTTTTTTGTCTGAACGAGCATATGCATAGTAGGGTATCACACAGTTAATGCGCTGAGCCGAAGCTCTCTTTAGAGCATCAATCATGATCAATAGATCCATCAAATTGTCGTTCACAGGGTAGCATGTGGGCTGGATGATGAAAACATCAGCACCACGGACATTATCGTTTATCTTTACAAACGATTCATCGTTGGAAAACTTGAATAACTCGATGTCTCCCAGAGGGATGCCAGCATATCTGGCAACTTCCTCAGCGAGAGGTAAATTCGATTTCCCTGTGATCAGCTTAAGCTTTGAAAACATTCCATATACTCTTTTTTTGATATTGTTTTAACTTTGCGTGTCCAGTACCCAATTCCAACGAAATACTCCTGACATGCCCTTAGGCTAGTCTCGTCGCAGAAAAGTCCAAAGCAGGTGGAACCACTGCCACTCATCATTGCAACATCTGCTTTGAACTCATCTAAAGATCTCAGGACACTATCTACTACTTTGTACTTCTTTCTAATCCCGTTCTCCAGACTATTCATGTATCTGATAGCACTATTGAAGGATCCTTTTTTAGTGCACTCTTGGGACATGTCGACCAGGTCGTAGGCTTCTTTACTCGATATCATTATATTGGGATTAACCAATAGAATGTTTCTGATATGTGAGTCTTCCAAAGGTTCAATGATCTCACCTCTATTGGTTCCTCTGGCCATACCACCATGCAGGAAATATGCCACATCAGAACCAAAAACCGAGGCAATCTCGACCATCTGCTTGACGTTTAGTTGCAATGACCATAGATGATTCAACGCCATGAGCGTCACGGCTGCGTTACTGCTACCACCACCTAAGCCTGCAGCTATTGGTATTCTCTTATCTAAAAAGATCTCAGCCCCGCTTTGGGGCTTAAATGTGTCCATCAGATATCCTGCCATTTTACTAATCAGGTTATCATCAGAGACCATTTCGGGCACGTTTGACCATAATTTTAAATGTGCCTTTTTTGTCAAAGCAATTCTGAGAGTATCATGCAGATCAATACTGCAGAACACAGTATTGATCTGATGATAATTATCGGGGAGCTTACCTAGTACTTCAAGAAATAGATTTATTTTTGCGTAAGAAGCGATTAACATTCTTTTTCTGTTTCTTGGGCACTTCATCGCCGTAGTAGTAATAGTAGTAATAATAGTAGTAGTAATAGTAGTTATGCTTGCTATAGTACTTCTGTACATAGATACCATTGACAATTATTCCGTCGATCTTGGCATCAATGTTTTCCATCAGTTCCTTTGTTCTCTTAATGATGCCTTTTTCTGTAAAACCACAACGGACAACGACAAAGGTCATGTCGATTTTCTTGGTGAGTATCATAGCATCAGTAACAGCAATAACTGGAGGTGTATCAAAGAGGATATAGTCGTATCTCTGCTTTAGCTCAGCAATCATCTGATCCATTCTTGCAGATGAAATCAACTCAGACGGGTTTGGTGGAACAAATCCGCTTGTGATGAGATCCAGGTTCATAATTCCTGAATTCTTTACAATGCTTTCGATGGTCACTTCTGGATCTATGAGATAGTCACTCGAGCCATTTTCTTTTTCCACTCCAAACTTGTTATGAACCATGGGCCGTCTCATATCAAGATCTATCAGTACAACCTTCGAATTCATCTGCGAGAGTGTGATCGCCAGGTTTACGATAGAAGTAGACTTACCTTCTTTGGGTCCCGAAGAGGTAACCAGTAGGGCTGTGGGGCCAGCTGGTTTCTTGGCCAAGATATTGGTTCTGAGTGTGCGATACGCTTCTGCAATGGGTGACTTGGGCGCATAATGAGACACTAGCTGCATCATAACAAAGTGCATGGATCTGATCAATTGCTCACGGTTCTCACCTTCAGCTTGTTCTATCATTCGATTGAACTCTTCAATCTTGGATTCAGATTCCTGGATTGTGGGTATGGTTCCTACAATCGGCAGACGCACAAAGGTTTCCATATCCTCAAGAGTACGCAGTTTTGTATCAAGCGAGTGAACCAGGAATGCTGCACCAACACCGAGACCCATACCCAGTATAATACCCACGAGAATATTCATGGATACTCTTGGTTTAATGGGTACAGTTGGACGATCAGCATATTCGATTATCCGAATATTACCTACCTTGGCCTGCTCCGCAACTTTGGCATCTTCATACTTTTCCATCATGATGCCATGAATCTTTTCATCCAACCTCAGGTTTCGCACCAATCTGGCAAGTTCAAGCTCAGTATTGGGTAGTGTGACTATGCGTTCATTGTACATTTCTCGAGTCTGTTCCAAGCCTTCGATTCTGGCTCGAACCATTTCCAACTCAACATTCGCATTAATGAGCTTGATCAGTAGATCTCCTCTGGTTTTGAGGGGATCATCGTGAAGTGAGATAGCCACAAACTTGCCTATCTCCAAATCTAGAGTAGCCTTTGCATTTTCCAGCTCTCGATTGAGCAAGAGTATCTGGGGGTGATCCAAGGCATATTCGTTTTTTGTTACAAGCTTGGTGATAAGACCCTGTGTTTCAACAACCTGTTTACGAAGATCGCTAATATAAGGTGCTCGTAAAACATTGTTTACATCTACAAGAAGAGAATCCTGTTCTCTCAGCTGTCGATTTAGCATGTCTATCGTGCGTGCTTTTACAGCTTGATCTGTTAATGCCGCTTCATATTGAGATTCCACTTCAGCCGAGTTTTCAATAAGTTTTGTGGTTTCGGATGAGAGTTCAATCAAGCGGTTGATGTTTTTAAACTCTCTGAGATCGTTTTCTGAGGTCTGTAATCTTCTCGAAATCGCATCAAGCTGAGTTTCTAAGAATTCACGAATATTGGTGAACTCTAGCCGGGCATATTGAGTATTGTTTTGAACCACTGCCTCGGCAACAGCATTCACAGCAACCATGGCTTCCTGTTGATTTGTAGATTCATAGCTGATCGTCAATACATCGGTCTCGCGCTTGGATTCGACCTTTATGCTTCTAATACTGCCTATGGGGTTTAATTCCGCCATTGGAAAAGTCTGCCAATCAGGATTCCGCTTTACCAGCTCCCATGCAAGACTGGCTAATGGTTTACTTTTAATCAACTCGATCTGGTTATTAATGGTTTTGGGCGTTACATTTCCCCCACCTAAAAATAATAGATCAGCCCCACTTTGTTGGTTTTCGATCAAAATCTTAGAAGATGCAGAGTAAATCTTGGGTTGTCTGGCAGTGTAGAGAATTGTACCGACAAGTACAACCACAAAAATCAGCACTATCAAGTACCGGAACTGTAAAATTATCCGTATATAATCAGAAAGCTTTATCTCATCCTGAGCTGGACCATTTTGGTTTTGATATTGATTTTCCATTAACCCCTTCCTATTTCAAGTTCACAATTGTATTATACACGCTGAGTGCAATGGCTGCTTTCGAGAGAAAATCAGCAACTCTTGAGGCTGCATAGAAGATGGTTCCAGATACTATTATTGTGTCTCCTGGCTGTAATACCGGTACGATGGTCTCATCTCCAGTTTCCATATACTTCTTGAGATTGACAAAAAGAACCTTTTCACCCTGCGCAGTCGGACGTATAATCCTGATCTTGGTTAGCTTGGCATCCTCTCGGGGACCTCCGGCGAGCGAAATCAAGGTGAGCAGGTCTGTATCATCGGGAACTGCATAAAACCCCGGTTTATAGATTTGACCCCATATATGAGTGTTGATTTTGAGCTTCTCTACACCACTCCTCACGCCATCAAATGTATATGCTGAAATGTTTGATGTCGGAACAAATGCCCCACTGCTTTGCGCAAACACGCTAAACGTCAAGCCTATCAAAAAGACAAATATCAGTACCTTTTTCACGTCATCCTCTTTTGCATTTTATGTAAAAAATTAAGCCTGTCCTTATCAGTCAAGTGAAATCTGGAGCTAATGGACATTGATAGCCCTTGAGATAATCTACTATTGGACATAAATCACTCGTTCATAAGACTCTGAGCCAACATACATTTGTAGCTCATTGTTCCAATCAAAGGAGTCAATTCTCCAAGTGAGATATCTCCCTGAATATTGTTGTGCCAAGTTTACTGGGAAGATGATCTCGAGTGGGTCCTCGTAAAAGGAATAGACCAAATCCTGATGCCACACATAATTGTAGCTTTCGTCAAATACAACCGCACGGTATTTGGTGGCAAATCCATTTCTTGTCCAAACAAAGCGAATATCCCCCGGCGACACAGTCTGATTGGGCGCTGGACTGATCAGGTTGCATTTTCCCAGCAAGGCGTAGGATACTGTATCTGATACTGAGTAGTTACCAGAAAAATCCACTAGATCGATAAAGTAGGAATACACTGTTTCCAGATTCAAGCTAGCACTACTGTCCAAGTATTGCCTTCTTGAGGCAGGGATGGAGTCCAACAGAGTTGGATTCGGGTTGTACTCATCAAACCTGTACACTCTGATATGGCTGAGATCATTATCAATAAAGGGTTTCCACATAATTCTCAACCAGTTACCTTCAGGGACTGCATCGATACCGTTATTATCTTCATTGATGGCAACTGATTCACCATAGTAGCTAGTTGGGAGATCTCCGGTATCGCCTAAATGAGGAATCAATGTTGGGGGATATGGAGGTATTCTATCGACTGCTTGCTTGTCTTCACCTGAACAAGCAGCAAGGGTAATCGCAATAACTAATACGCTTAAGTAAAGTAATTTCTTCATCCTGCACCTCTAAAATGACACTCGCATGCCAATTCTATTCGTTATCCCGACCGGGTTAGTGATCAGAGCATAATCAATATCGATACCATATACTTTTACAGAGGCACCACAGGTGAAACTATCAGCAAAATGACCCACTCTGAGACTCCCCTTACCATCGTAATTCCAATCCAGACCAAAATGATGAGTCCCTCCATAAACAAAGCCCTTGTCGTAGGCTATTGTCACATTCGATTTTAGCCGATCAATCGGCTGAAATAGAGCAACCCCTACCTTGGTATTAAACAATACTTCGTCTCTGTGATCCGTGGCGGTGTCCCATGTGATATCAGTTCCAGCTATATCCTGAAAATTGAATCCCACAGCCAGTTTGCCCAATTGTTCCACATCAACCAGGGTGGCCAAATCTGTTTGAACTTTGAAACCGAAATCGAGTCCTGTTCCAGTACCTTGATTGTCCTTAATCTGGCGCTTGATGAATTTGACATTCCCACCAAAGTAGAAATCAAAAGGCACTTCAAAGAACAACCAGCCCAAATTGACATCATAATGAAGATGCTTGGCAAAGGCAAACTGGTACAAATCATCAACACTACGAAACTTACCATCTGGAATCCCGGTAAGCTGCAGATTCAGGTTATTAATCCTCTGGTCAACATTAGTACCAATCAGATACTTTTCGTCAAAATAAGGAATATCGTCTACACTGAGCCGCGTCACATTAAACCCGATTGTAACCTCGTTTGGTAACGGTTGACAGAAGCTTACAAAATCGTAGGAGGCAAGTCCATTGTAGAGGAAGGCGTGCATAGCTGACACTTCAGATTCACGAATCTGGGCTATTCCGCCTGGGTTCCAATACATTGCAGAGCCGTCATCGGCAATAGCTGTGAAAGCTCCACCCATACCTAGAGCTCTCACTCCTGCACCAATCATCATAAAATCGCCTGCATACCGACCAGCAAAAAGAAGAGAGCTACTTAGTACAATTACTATCTGAATGAGTACAAGTCTTTTCATTTGGATCACCTATTTTAAAATGGCCATTTTTTGGGTTCTTTCAATGGTTTTATTACCTTTGCGGGCAATGACTTTATAGAAATATACCCCATTAGCGAGCAAAAAGTCCCGTTCATCTTTGCAATCCCATCCATATAGAGTACGTGGAAACTCATGATATCCCACTCCTGTTGGTAAGTTTGCAAAGGTCTTTACAAGCCTGCCACTTACAGTATAAATCTTGATTTTTACATCGTCAGCATCATCAGTGAGAACATAAGTAAACCTCGTTCTACCATCATTTCTGGGATCCTGTGCTTTTCCTACCACTGGATTTGGGTAATTAGCAACATTAATGATATCGAATTTGTCATTTACTATAAAGAGGATTTCTCTGCTATTGAAGTTTCCGTTCACATCCTTACAATCAACCACCAGAGTATAATTCCCCTTTGATAGGTTGATCTGATACTTGATGGGTATCATGTTCACACTCGTGGGATTAATAGATACAACATAGTTTTCAGGAGGAACGATTACTCCATTCAAGTACATCTTTATGGAGTCATCGACAACGTCAATTCCGTTGGCATCACTCAAAAGAAGTGATATCGTCCCCTTGCCAGAGATGTAGCCACCGACGGTAAACTCCTGATCCTGTACATTGACATCAATCGAGGGTCTGATCCGATCTCTGTTTCTGAATAGAGAGTATATACCTTGTTTGCTTACATCGAAGACAACCTTGTTCTCACTTGTTGATACAATCCCACCTTGAAGAATCCACTTTCTTGTGGTTGCATCCCATCTGAAGATTCTATATGAGTTTTCACTCTCATATAGCTGAGCAAGACTGTCAGAGGAACTATACTGAAAAGTGAGGCGAATCTTCTTATTGTTTGCAAAGGTCCCGAGTGAATCCACTAAGGAACTATTTAATGTTCTTACCTCATACGCTCTGGAGCTTATTCCCGAACCAAGCATTATCGTGCTGATGTCTGGTTGTTCATGTGGCAAAAAAGACTCGAGATCATGAATGTAGAATAACGCATTCTCTCCGACATCAACTAGACCAGGAGGAATCACACAGGCAAGGTTTTGATCCAGACTACTCAAGACTGCCCCATTGTTGTCAACCACATGGTAGTTGAAGGGCACATCCAGAGTTATAATATTGTTTGTATTATAATAAATATGCCATTCGGAAAATGCATTAGACCAGTTAGCTCTCACTTCAAAAGACATGTTTGTATAGAAGAGATCATCAAGAACAATCGTCTCCCATCGTTCTTCATTTACACCATACGGTGGAAGATCCTGAATTTTATATAGTGTTGTAGGCTGTCCGTCTGGTTTTATGTACAAGCGCAGATCTGTTGTTATTGATGCTGCATTGCCAACGTTCTTACAATGCACATCAAGTGCCAGTTGATTACCATAGTTCACCAGCTTGATGTCAGACAGCAAAAGGTCTGGCCCGGCAATCACCACGCTATATAGAGGAGATTCGTATGTCTCCGTATTTTCAGCCAGGACGTATTTGTACCTAATCTCCCGCCCAGTTCGTTGAGGAACAAGATTCCCAATCGTCTGCCATACATCGGTATCTCCTACCTGTTGCATGGGAAGATCAATCCAGGTTGCCTGATTTGCACCACTTGAAGCCCAGGCCAATACGCGGCAGGTAACGGAGCTGATGTTCTGCTGGGCAAATATTTTTGCCGAAAACCTAATGGAATCCTGCCATGTCGGTTCTGTGGGATTCATGCTCAGATGAACCAGGTTTGAAGTCCCAACAGAAATTCTGCTCATCCCGACGTATTCCAAATCACTTGAATAGCCTGCTACATAGATCTTTCTACCATAGTCCGTGCCTGCAGACACTGGCAAAACATAACTGGCTGTAAAAGTGTTTTGAATGACAGGTAGATCAAATGGTACGTTTACCGTTTTTTCATTATCTTTTTGCACAAACAACCTGGCAAAGTTTACGCCATCAGGAAATGTTGCTGTTACACGTAAAGTATCTCCCGGTTGATAGATATACCTTTCAGGATTAACCTGGATGTTGATCTGCGGTTTTCTGAATTTGATCGCGGGATCTCCCAAATACGCAGATCCCGTGGTCAGAGCATACATTGGACTGGGTGAAACTGATGTCGTGTAAAACCTTGCAGAGGCAAACACCACAGATTCTCCTACGCTGGGTAGGTCATTTTTAAACAGAGCATCACTCAACGCCAACCCGTAGTCTTCATCTTCTATCAAGTAACCCAATCCAGCAAATCCCAACGTGCTGATGGCACCTCTATTTGCTTGAGTAACCAATGCTTCACTAATGGATGCAGCACCTGGAGTGTCAAAGGCCGAGGCATAACAAGCCAAGCTTACTACAAAAGGATACACCTGGTTGTTCAGAGTTGCTACATCATTAAAATTGAAGAGGTTATAGTCGGCCCAAATCCGACCTCCACCATGGCCCATAAACTGAACGAACTGAGTTCCAGAATTGATGGCATCCTTGAGAGCGAACGTGCCCCCAAAATAATCTGGACTTACTGTCTGAGTTGCCGTATAAACTCTGGATACTCGATAATGATCAGGGATCGATTTTCTGCGGATTCGCTCTGATTGTTGAGAGAAGATATCGTTTGGATCCGAGATCTTTCCACCAGCAGTAAGTGTGAGATGACTACTCCAGAGCCTTGATGTCATGGGATCGTTGTGATACTGATACACTTTGTTGGCATAGGTTTTTATCTGTTCTGCAGTCCAGACATTGATCCGGGCGATGGAAATATCCGTCACAATGTCATCACCCAGAATACACCCATACCAAGGATCACTGGCAGTAGCACCATGCTTATAGGTCCACAGTTTCTTTACAGGAATCAAATTGTACTTTCGATTGGGGCTATTATCTCTTTCGTCATCAGTCCCTTCACCCAGCAACACCACATGTCTGATTTGGGGTGAAGACCAGTTGTTGTAAGCATAGCGGATGAAATCCTGAATGGGCTGCGCCGCTCTGATTCCATGATTGAACTCATCGAAAATATCTTGAATATCAACAATTTTAACTGTGTAGCCCACGCTTTCCCATACGTTTTTCAGATCGAGGGTACCTTCAGCATCGATAAACTCACGGACTGTGACTACGACAAGATCTCCTGAATTGGTCGGATTTCTCAAATCAGACGGGAAATCCAAACGAATTTGCTTGGGAGTCTTTTTCTGGAGTTCTGTAACTGCGTAATACTGAATACTATTCGTTGCTACACTATCCTGAAAAGTAACTGTCCAGGGAGCCATCCCATCAAGATTAAAGGGTTCTATTTGCAGGTTGTTAAAAATACTCGCCCCGATCTTATAAACACTGATATCACTCGAGTTGAAGCCTTCCAGTTCAAATTGATATAGCCCACCAGGACGATCAGAAGGCTTGGTAAACTTTAGATAATCCTTTGATGTCCTATATTGGCGCCAATAGTTTAGCTGCAGGTAATCCAGCAGGATTTGCTCGCGATCTTTCATGGACGTATCGCCTGGGAGACCTATATACAAGTTATTGGTTCCATGACGAAGAAATGAATTTGGCACAGGGCTGGCATTAGTAAATATCTTTTCCGTTTGCCCTACCCAAGTATGTGAATTTATCAGTGATTGGTTCAATCGGACTATTGCGCTGTGATCATAGTGACCAACTGCCAGAGTATCATTGTATGTGAGGCCGTGCAGTGCTACCGTGGTGCTGAAGGTACGAATTGTGGAATCAACAGGATACTCCAGCTCAAAGGGTACAATATCAAGATTGGGAGCAGATATTTTACGCCAGAACCAAACATCTTCCTTATAATAATTTGGGTTTGTCGCTGTCCACCCCCTACCTAGTTTATCAGTTACGATTTGCTCTTCGAAGTGCACTGTCTGTTGATAAGCTGTGGGAACGATGTACAGATTTGGATTTGAAACAGTTAATCCGCCATTTTCTACGGCCATTCTAGCCCCGAAGTGATCTACCAAACCAAAGGTATATACATTTTCTGCTGTATAGGCATCGGAGTTACCGGTTTTTCCGTAGTTCTTCTCGCCATAAAACTCAAAGTAGTCACTCTGATTGAAAACACCATCGTTTTCACCATGGAAATGTATGGGGACAGGTCCATTCTTATCCCTCAATTCCAGAAAGCGTGGATCGACAGAAGATGGCAACCAGGTCATCTCTATTCCCAAAGAATCGATCATACTATTTATATATGCATTCAGGTAATGGTAACTGACTTTAAAAATACCTTCGCTATCAACGACTAGTTGCAGATCATTTATCCTGCCGTTAGTGCTTTTTGGTGAAGTGTAACTAAGATCTCTGGTCTTAGGCAAGCGCCATTGCTTTGAGCTGGCGTTGTTTAGGAAGAAAGAATCTGAGGCATCATCGATTATGTTTTCATATAACTGCCAGTTCTTCGTGGCAGCCTTCGTTCCCTGAATGCTAACTCTGATCCTCATACTACTGCTGACATGAAGCTCTTTCGTAACGGGATTGTACCGAAATGGAAACAGTTGCAAGGGTATGAATCTACGGTTTCCTATGAAGGCAGAAGATCCCTTCTGAGCAGAGTGTTGAGGGTACAACGTGGATCTCGAGTAAACTCCATTATCTTTGTGAAATACGTACCTTACTTCATAGTCTTCCACCAGCATTTTCCTGGCTGGGAATAGGTTTATCCCTCTGTGAACTTCACTCTTGGAGCTTAGCACCTGAATACTGATGTCGCCATCAACAGGAATTCCTATGGCTTCAGAAAAAGAAACCATCTCAGGATATCCCTCTACTAAAAAGGCATTAGCGGCATCACAGACAATCCTTTGCCAGGTTTGCATGTTTTCATCCACCTGGCCAATACTCCATTCAGGTAGGCCAAACTCAACGATGATCTCATCCGCCGATTCACTTACAACGGTAAACGGTGATCCATTGGCAGCTTTGAAGGCGAACAGGATCAGTAAGAGTAACACAATCTTAGTCTTCATGATTAAAATCCTCGAATAGGTCATTGATCCGTAGGCCTATGTCGCTACGAAAAGTTTTCCCTGTAAAATGCACCTGTTCCACAGCCTCATATGCTATAGCTCTCGCCTCTTTCAAACTCTCTGCGACACCAATCACATTAAGCACTCTGCCCCCTTTCGTGACTAAACATTCTTCCTCTGACCCCACTCCCGCATAAAAAAGCCGGGAACTACCAATAGCGCTAACCTCTATCTTATGCCCTGTCTCATACTTACCTGGATATCCTTCGGATGCAAGCACGACACATACAGCAGTATCAGGTTTCCAACTGAGCTGAAGCTGATCGACACTCCCATTCACAACTGCCCTGCAAATATCCATAAAGTCTGTCTTTAACAATGGCAAAACTACTTGAGTTTCTGGATCTCCAAATCTACAGTTGTATTCGATAACCTTGGGACCCTCTTTTGTGATCATCAACCCACAGTATAGTGCGCCACGATACAAGCTGCCCTCATCTTTCAGAGCTCTTAGAGTGGGGGCAATTATCCTGTCTTCAATTATCTTTCGATACTTCTCTGCATCAGGCACTGGCGCATAAGCCCCCATCCCGCCAGTATTCGGTCCGATATCGTTATCATGGAGCTGCTTGTGATCTTGAGAAAATAGCATGGTTTGAAAGTGTATACCATCGGTTATGGCAAACAACGATACTTCCCAACCTTGAAGATACTCCTCTAAAACCAGCTCTGCACCCGCTTCTCCGAGAGTTTTTTGAACCAGGAGGCTCTCGAATACTGCACAAGCCTCATCATGATTATTAACTATTGTTACACCTTTACCTGCAGCCAGACCATCTGCCTTGATTACCAAAGGATAACCAAATCTATCAGCAGTCATACATGCTTCATCAAAACTGCTAACGCTTATGAATGCAGCACTGGGGATACCAGCTCTTTGCATTAGCTGTTTGGCATACACCTTGCTACTCTCAATCCTGCCTGCCCTCTGGGAAGGACCAAAAACAGCAATCCCACTGGCCACCAGGATATCACTAAGCCCTTGTTGGATGGGAATCTCAGGCCCTATGAAAACCAAATCAATGGATTCTTTGTTGCAGAAGTCCACAATGATATCAAAGGATGGTAATTCTAACGTGGGATACTCTCGTGCGATACCAGCATTGCCCGGAGATACATATATCGTCTCAACCACTCTACTTTTGGAAAAGGCTTCAGCAACTGCATGCTCTCTACCGCCGGAACCTATGATTAGAACCTTCATCATAATCCTCTCAGATCTTTAATTAGTTGTAAAACCAAAAATTCAGAAGCCTTATGACGAATCGACGATCTGGTTCCCGTAAAATACTTTGTGAGTGACCGAACACCTGTGGAACCAGCAATGCCAAAGCAAACTGTCCCGACAGGTTTCTCTTCTGTGCCTCCATCGGGCCCGGCTATACCCGACACCGATATCGCAAGGTTTGAATCTGTCAATTTTTTTATTCCAATAGCCATTTCTTCTACTACTTCATGGCTTACGGCACCATAGGTATCCAGTGTTTTTTGGCTAACACCTAGCAACCTTACTTTGAGGTCATTTGAATAAGCTATCACACCACCCATAAAGTACTTAGATGCACCAGCACAGTCTGTGATTTCCTTTGAGATCAATCCTGCTGTACAGGACTCTGCGACAGACAAGGTCAAACCCTTTAGATTCATAATACCTTGCAAGGCCGTATGGGGTGTATCTTCGTCAAAACCCCAGATATAAGGCTCGATTTTTCTACGAACACTCAAAAATGCTTGCTCGATTAATTCTGCATTTTGCCCATACAACCTGAGATCTACTCTACCTGTTTGAGGCAACCAGGCAAGCTTAACACCTGAGGGACAGGAAAAATCTGACAACAACTCAGCCAGGGCTGATTCAGAAACATCCCAAGTATGAATTGTTTTCTGAACAATCGCACTCGCCTGAAAACTCTGGGCCAAAATTGTGGAAACAGAGGTATCGAAAATATGACTCATTTCCAGAGGAACGCCAGGAAGTGCGAAGAAAAGCTTTTGGCCATCTTTATAATATAAGCCCGGAGCTGTTCCCATATCGTTTTTCAAGGCTATAAATCTTTCTGGGATCATGGCCTGGCTTCTGTTTATCTCTGGGGTTTTCATACCCCTGGCTTCAAACATACCTACCACTATATCCCATATATACTGATGAAAGCTTAGGTTAGTCCCAAAAACCTCGCAAATGGCGTCCTTAGTGATGTCGTCCTGAGTCGGCCCCAAACCTCCGGTACAAATAACAATATCGTTACTCTCCCATGCATCTGAAATGCAGGCCTTGATCTCGATATGTTCATCTTTGATGACATGGTTTGAAGTAACTGAAAGCCCCATAAGAGCTAGTTTCTCAGCCAACCAGGCCAGATTGGTGTTTACTGTCCGGCCCAGCAATATTTCATTGCCGATAGAGATTATCGCGACTCTAAAGCTCATTCTTAATACGCTTTTGAGAATACAACTCGCCGCAGAGATTTATCACCACAGTAAATACAGCGACCCTCTTCATCTGATTGTTCGAAAGGAATGCAACGGATTGTGACTTTGAGGTCTTCTTTGATTTTTTCCTCACAAACTGGATTTGAACACCAATGCGAAAGGGCAAAGCCACCGTGAATCTCTGGCTGCTTCTTGTTTGTCGCAGTGAAGAACTGGTAAAATTCTTCCTTACTATCAATCTTCACCATGTTTGCGTCGCGGAAAGCTATGGCTTTTTGGTATATGTTATTCTGAATTTCTTCCAGTGTCTTGATTACATAAGCACCCAATTCTGGAACTGCGACGGATACTTTGTCCTTTGGCTCCATGTCTCTACGAGCAACCATAACAGCATTGTTCTCAATATCTCTGGGGCCAATCTCAATTCTTAGAGGAATACCCTTTTTAATCCAGTTCCAGCTTCTCTCACTGGAAGTAAGATCTCTGTCATCCAGCTCTGTATATATCTTGATTTCACCAAGCATGAGACCTTTTAAATCTGTTTGAATCTTCTTTGTGAATTCCATCACAAGCGGTTTATCTTCTTCATTACGATAGATTGGGATCAGAGCGACGTGAGCTGGAGATATCTTTGGAGGCAGAACAAGGCCATTATCATCGCTGTGCGCCATGATCAGAGCTCCGATTAATCGAGTGGATACTCCCCAGGAAGTTGTCCAGGCAAAGTCCATCTCTCCCTCTCGGTTTTGGAATTTTATCCCTGAGGCTTTGGAAAAGTTTTGTCCCAAAAAATGCGTCGTCCCGGATTGCAAAGCTTTTTTATCCTGCATCATTGCTTCTATGCAATAAGTGTTTAAGGCTCCAGGAAATCGTTCGCTCTCAGTTTTCTCACCGGTTATCACAGGCATTGCCAAGTAGTTATGAGCAAAAGTGCTATAGACTTCCAGCATCTTCATGGTCTCATCCATGGCATCATCATAGGACTCGTGAACGGTATGTCCTTCTTGCCACAAGAACTCTGCAGTCCTCAAAAAAAGACGCGTACGCATTTCCCAGCGAACCACATTGGCCCACTGGTTGATCAGAAGCGGAAGATCTCGATAGGAATTTACCCATTTGGCAAAGGAAGCGCCGATAATGGTCTCGCTCGTGGGTCGTACAATATAGGCCTCGGCAAGCTCTCCGGCAACTTTGAGACCGCCGTTACCATCGTCCTCCAGCCGGCTATGTGTTACCACTGCACATTCTTTGGCAAAACCCTGAACATGCTCCGCTTCTTTTCCAAAATAACTCTTGGGGATAAAAATCGGAAAATAGGCATTTCGGTGCCCTGTTTCTCTGAACATCCCATCCAGGATGCGCTGAATGTTTTCCCACAGGGCATAACCCCAGGGTTTGATAACCATGCACCCACGAACATCACTGTTCTCTGCCAGATCTGCAGCTTTGATTACCTGTTGATACCACTCCGCATAATTCTGTTCCCGAGTGGGCTCTATAGCAGTTCGTTTATTCTTACTCATTAAATCTCCAAAAATCACGTCATGGTGCCACATTCCATGCTATTGTCTATTTGTCAATAACAAAGGCACTCCCCACTTCGTTACTTTCAGATCCAACTGCTATGCAAATAGTATCCAGCTCATGTGACTCATGCAGAAGAATTTTTGAAATTTCCCCTTGCGCTATGTTTGCTTCTATTTATATTGTTTGTGTAAATAAAACATGCCGAACAAGGAGAACTAAAATGCCGATGCTTGACGAAAAAACCTCAGCTGAAGTGAAAAAGATACTTTCAGCGATGATAGAGCCTGTTACCCTGAAGCTTTTCACTCAACCCTTTGAATGTACTTATTGCAAACAAACTCATGAGCTACTTGATGAGCTAACAGGACTCAACGAGAAGCTCTCTCTGAAAGTATTCCAATTTGACCAGGACACAAGTGAAGTAAAACAACATGAAGTCGATAAGATCCCTGCCATCGCTGTAATCGGTGAGAAGGATTATGGAATCCGCTTTTACGGAATTCCTTCAGGATACGAATTCTCTTCGCTTCTGAACTCGATTCTAATGGTATCCACTAGTGTTACCAAACTTACCAGCGAAACCAAGGCTTTTCTAGACCAATTGACCAAACCTGTTCATATACAAGTTTTTGTTACTCCCACCTGTCCATATTGCCCTCCAGCCGTAATACTGGCCCATTCCATGGCCTATTACAGTGATAAGGTAAAAGCAGATATGATTGAAGTGAGCGAGTATCCTCATATTGCAAACAAGTATTCAGTACAGGGCGTGCCTCGCAGCGTCATCAATGAAAACTGGTTCATGGAGGGTGCAGCCCCGGAACAAATGCTCATCGAGAAGATCAAGGAATCGCTCTAGGGAGATTGTGATGTTGGAATTCAACCTTTCAATGGATTCGCAAGCGGATCCAAATACAATCTTCGATTTGATAATAATTGGTGGAGGCCCGGCCGGAATGACGGCAGGGCTCTACGCTGCCAGATACAAACTCAATACACTGATGCTCGAAAAGGGGATCGTGTCTGGAGGCCAGCTTACTTCTACGGAGTGGGTTGAAAACTACCCAGGATTCCCCGAACCTGTTCTTGGGCAGAAGCTTGCCAAAGATATGGAAACACAGGCGAAAAGCTTTGGCTTGCAAATCGTGACTGAAACTGTCAATTCGGTGGAACTGACCGGCAAAATCAAAACAATAACTACGGAGTACAACACCTGGCGAGCCAAGACTATATTAATCTCCACAGGTGCATCACCCCGCAGACTCAATGCCCTGGGAGAAAAAGAATATGCTGGCCGGGGAATATCATATTGCGCCACTTGCGATGGACCTTTTTATCCGGATAAGATTGTCGCGGTCGTTGGAGGTGGAAACTCTGCCTTTGAAGAAGCAATCTTCCTGGCAAAATATGCCAGAGAAGTTCATATTCTGAATAGAGACGACCAGATCATCGCTGATAAGATTTACCAAAATAGGGTTGCTGAAAATGAAAAGATAAGCCTGAGTCTCAATACAACCGTGGAGGAGATTGCATTTGGTGACCCAAACGACAAACATCTTGTCCTAAAAGACCAAGATACTGGAGAGCTGAAACGCTTATCTGTAGATGGTGTTTTCATTTTCATCGGCAGCATCCCCAATACTGGATTATTCAAAGACCAAATCGAACTGGAAGACGGATATATAGTAACAGATAGATACCACAAAACCAATCTGGATGGAGTGTGGGCTGCCGGAGATGTGCAATCCAAGGCCCTCAGACAAGTAGCTACGGCTGTCGGAGACGGTGCTTGTGCTGCTCATGGGATTAATAAATACTTGGAAGAATGGAACTGAGGACTTATGCCAGAATTACCAGAAGTACAGACTGTTCTCAATGGGTTGGAAGCCAGGACCCAGAATTCAATATTTACCGGGCTTTCCTGCATTTACCCAGGGACCGTCATTTCCGATCCAGCCTGTAAAGCTACCATCTTCCCAGCAAGGATTACAGGTTATGAACGAAGAGGAAAGTACCTGATTTTACACCTGTCCACAGACCACAGCATCATTGTACACCTGCGTATGACTGGCAAGCTGGTATTTGAAGATCGGGGCTTACCAGATGCAGCATACAAGCATCTCAGAGCTTACTTTACGCTGGAAAACGGAACAAGAATTCTCTTTATTGATATACGCACTTTTGGAAAAATCACTCTCTGTAAGACTGAAAACCTCGAGCGCTTCATTACCAGGCTTGGTCCTGAGCCGCTGAGTCTTAGCTTCGACGCCAAATACCTGCACCTGGCCTTAAAGAACAAGAAGTCTCCCATCAAGAATGCCCTGCTGGATCAAAGAATCGTAGCAGGACTGGGAAACATTTATGTATGCGAGATTCTCTACAGAGCAGGGATCAGACCAGACACCAGAGCTAGCGATATACTATGTAAACAACTGAATAAGATCGTCTTACACACAAAGGAAGTACTGCTTGAAGCTCTGGCCCATAATGGCACCAGCATTTCAGATTTTAGACGGGTGGACGATAAAAGCGGTGAGTTCCAAAATTTCTTGCGGGCCTACCAGAAGAAGCTCTGCCCCCATGGCCATGAGATTCTAAGAGTAAAACTGGCTGGCAGATCAAGCTTCTACTGCCCCAAATGCCAAAAGTAATGCTTGCTGGCCTCTCTCTCTTGCATATACTATCTGATAGAATAATATCACGGAGTTTTAGATGAAAGCAATCAAATTAAAAGATAACATCTACTGGGTAGGTGCTATCGACTGGGATCTTAGGAATTTCCATGGCTATCTGACTCAAAGAGGTTCTACCTATAATGCATACTTGATCATTGATGAGAAGATTACACTCATTGATAACGTGAAACACTACCTCTATGATGAGATGATTGCCCGGATCAGCGACATTATTGATCCTTCAAAAATCGATGTTTTGATCCAAAATCATGTTGAAATGGATCATTCTGGCGGCATGCCGTATCTCCTGGAAAAGATTCCAAATGCAAAGATTTATACCAATGCCAATGGCATAAAAGGCTTGAAACTGCACTATAAAAAAGAATGGAACTTTCAGGAAATCAAGACTTCGGACAGCATCTCCATTGGCAAACGCACGCTCAGTTTTGTAACCACGCCGATGGTGCATTGGCCAGACAACCAGGTTACCTACTGCCCCGAGGAAAAGATACTCTTCTCAAACGACGCTTTTGGCCAGCATATAGCTTCCTCTGAGCGCCTGGCAAGCGAGTATCCTCTTGGAATAGTAATGGAAGAAGCAAAAAAGTACTATGCAAATATCGTCTTACCCTATTCCAAAATGGTTCAGAAAGTCCTTGATATTGTAGCCCCACTGGATATCGAGATGATCTGCCCCAGCCATGGTTTAGTCTGGACGGAGCAGATCCCGGAGATCCTTGCAGCATACAAGAACTGGGCATACAACGTCTCAGACCAACAGACTGCTCTCATCATCTACGATACAATGTGGCATTCGACCGAGAGTATAGCCTACGCGATCCAAAATGCTTTTGAAAATCTGGGGATTCACACCAAAATGCTCAATCTCCAACACAATCATATCTCCGATATTATGACCGATGTCATTGAGGCCAGATACATCTGTGTAGGTTCTCCCACTCTAAATAACTCCATCCTGCCCAATGTAGCAGCCTTTATATACTACCTCAAAGGTTTGTCCCCCAAGAATAGAGTTGCACTGGCCTTTGGCTCCTATGGATGGGGTGGCCAGAGCGTCCCAATCCTGGAAAATCTGCTGGGAGACCCCAACGAATGCGGTTTCAAAATGCTTGATTCAATCAAGGTTCAGTATATCCCTGATGCTGATACTCTGTCTCGAATCACAGAAAGTTTAGAAAACAACATAAAATCCCTAATGGAGGAAACATGATTAGTAAAGTACTACAAAACGCCATAAACGCCCAGATCAATCGGGAGCTGTTCTCGGAATATCTCTACCTTTCGATGAGTGCCTGGTTTGCCAGAGAAAACCTGGATGGATTCGCCAACTGGATGTCTGTTCAGGCACAGGAAGAACACTTTCACGCTATGAAGTTCTTTAATTATTTGATCGAACGTGGTGGCCAAGTAATCCTGGAACAAATAGATAAGCCAGATTCCGAATTTGAATACCCGCTGAAAGCTTTCGAAATGACCCTGGAGCACGAGCAGTTCATTAGCAAAAATATCAATGATCTCATGGATATAGCAATCCAGGAAAACGACCATGCCGCCAGAAGCTTTCTGCAATGGTATGTCGATGAGCAGGTCGAAGAAGAATCCACAGCCGATAAGCTGCTCAGCCAACTAAAGATGATTGGCGATCGAATTGAAGGAGTCCTTATGCTGGACAGAGAACTCGCCCAAAGAGTATATACCCCCCCTGTCACGGCTTAAGCACGAAGATTGATAAAACTGCACAGAGATGATCTTTCGAGATGTCTCTGTGCTCTTTTTGTATTGATATATGATTTATCTATTGCTTAGCGTCCTCTCCTCTGTCCTGATCGGCAACCTTCTCATGGTTTTTAACCAGAAAAAAGGTGCCGATATTGTCGCGATCTTTCTTGGTAACTACTTTGTCGCATCTTTGTTCAGCCTATCAAATGCCAATCTAGGGAACTGTGAAATAGGAGCTCTGGAGCTGGGCTTTGCCATATTGGCAGGATTCTTGTTTCTTTACAACTTTTATCTATACAGCATCAATATCAAAGTCAATGGCCTCTCTCTCAGTGCAGGGGTGATGCGATCTGCAGTTCTGATCCCCATTATGATCTCAATCTTTGTATTCTACGAAAAGCTCTCGATCGAGGTAGGCCTGGGCATCGCCATTGTGCTGGCATCGTTCTGGCTACTCAGTGGCAAATCAAAGCTGGGCAATCTTATCTGGCTGCTGGCATTGTTTCTCATCACGGGAGGGACTGATCTTACAATGAAAGTCATCTCCGAATTTGGCAGATTGGATCAGAATCTCTATCTATTCTTCCTGTTTAGCGCTGCCTTTGTCTTTACCCTATTCTGGATAATACTCCAAAAACGTCCATTTGATAACCGCAGTATTTTGTACGGATTTGCCCTTGGTATTCCAAATCAGCTATCATCGCTGTTCTTTCTGAGAGGGCTTGGTACGGTTCCTGCCAGCATAGCATTCCCCCTGGTTGCGTCTGGAGTTGTCATGATCAGTATTATCTGCGATGTTTTATTCTGGAAGCGCAGGTTTGTATTGAGGCAAAGAATTGCCTTCGCCCTTTTAGTAAGCGGGATTATTCTGATCAATGTGAGATAGACTCAGGGCTTCAAGATAGAGTATTAAGGACTATTGTACACGTTCCATCACGAGATCTGAGATAGTGCTTGAACCCCCAAGAAGCTATCAGCCAGCGAGTCATTTCAATAATTCTACTTGCCATATTTGGACGACAGCTTATTTTGTTTTACTGTTGAGAAACGCAACAAAGGAGATTTGAAATGAACTGGAAGACACTACTTTTGTTAGTTGTAGTATTCAGCACGATAGCGATGCTTGGTGCTGAGACCCTGGAGGAAACCATTCAAAGCCTCTCAGGTGATGCCGCCAAGAGCTATGTAAGCCCAATCGTATCAGCATTTGGCACCAATATGAATGGTGGCTGGTATCATAAAGCCCCCAAAGCAAGGCTTTTCCGTTGGGACCTTGAATTTGGTGTTGTTTTTACAGCTACTTTTTTCAAAGACGACGATGATTTTTTTGATGTAAACGGCGCATTCAATTTTAACAAAGAACAAGCCGAAGCACTTACAGCAAGCCTTCAGCCCAATATGCCATCAGAGGCCTATAATGCACTAGTACAAGAGGTTATGAACCAAACCTTTACCGTGGGTATTTTTGGCCCTACTATCACTGGCCCAATGTACGATGAGCTCAACCCCACTGGTACGGGGATAAACATTGCCTTCCCCTCCCAAGATATCAGCTTTACCTACAACGGTTTTACGCAGACCGAAACCATCCCCTCAAACAATATCATCATTCCCGTTGGTGGCCTCCTTAGTGATCTACCCATGCTGCCGCTGGCTGTACCACAGCTGAGCATCGGCACAATTGCTGGGACTCAGTTCTCGCTCAGATATCTCCCCACTGTGGAGACCACTGAAGAGCTGGGCGGAACATCCTACCTGGGATATGGTTTGCAACATAATCCCGCCTTCTGGTTACCCTTCAAGTTACCCATTGATACATCAATCTCGTTCTTCACTCAAAAGCTGGAGCTTGGTGATATCATCGAAGCATCAGCCAGTACTTATGGCGTGAATGTATCAAAAACCTTCGGCCTCAAACTCGCCAGCATAACTCCTTATGCCGGATACTCTCTAGAGTCTTCAAACATGGTTTTCAAATATAACTATATACTGGACCAATCCGATTTCGGTGAGCCTATCTATAGCCAGATCAAATTTGATATAGATGGAAAAAACAAGTCCAGAATGACAGCAGGCTTGAGCTTGAGACTCGCTCTCATAAACATAAATGTGGATTACAACATCGCTGATTACCCATCATTCTCCACAGGAATGATGTTCAACTTTAGCTGGTAATACACACCAATATTATCTCTCAAACCTGTAGCGTTTTTCGTTACAGGTTTTTTTGGCTCAATTGAGCCCATTGCTTTTTAACCCGACTTTACCACCTCTATGAGCAAAATGGCTTTTTTTGGGGATTTTC
>CAZZCS010000008.1:0-38781 GCA_964652645.1 uncultured Candidatus Cloacimonadota bacterium
CCTTACTACGGGGTACTACCGAGCAGGCTAGAAAACTGGGCGCCAGTGTGATGCAAAACCTTGAATCTGCCCGGGCTGTTGCCTCCGAGTATAAAGTATTGGACTTTTTGGGCGCCAATATCGCTGGGCCAGCCCGTTTTAAGGCTGCCTTTGGCTATGAGCTCAAGCTGTTTTTTAGAATCCAATGCTAAGTATTTGGTATTTGGCTATATTGAGTTATTTTGTTTTAATATATAGAGTGAGATTATGAAAAAGATCGTTGTACTGAAAGGGGGAGATTCTCCCGAGCGGGAAGTGTCGCTAGTGAGTGGCTCCGAAATTGCGAAAGAACTGAGAAATTCTGGCTTTGAAGTTTTGGAGATAGACCCCCGGGATCATGAAGACATTGTGTCTCTGATCTGTAAAATCAGAGCCTTTGGAGCCCAGATTGTTTTCAATGGGCTTCACGGTGGCAGTGGTGAGGATGGACGCTTGCAAGCAGCCCTGTCTATGGCAGGTCTGCATGTAACTGGTTCGGAGTATGCAGCTTGCGTACTTACAATGGATAAGTATTTATCCAAGCTGGTTGCCAGTGGCGAAGCAGTGCCAGTGCCAGACTTTGTCCTGTTCAGAGAAGATTTGCTCCAGGATTATCAGGACGAGACGGACTACTCTGCGATCACCCAGAAGCTGGGCTTGCCCCTGGTTGTTAAACCCAACGATGCAGGTTCATCTGTCGGTATCTCGATCGTAAACGAGCTTTCAGAGCTCAAGCCTGCGATCCAGGAAGCCTTTAAATATAGCGCTTTTGTATTGCTGGAGCAGTTCATACCAGGGCGGGAGCTAACCGTTACAGTACTTAAAGGCAAAGCTCTGCCTGTGGTCGAGATAAAGCCCAAAAAAGGCTTTTATGACTATGCCAACAAATACAGTAAAGGAAATACAGAATACATAGCTCCTGCTGATTTGAGCGAAGCAGAAGCTCTACTGGTTCAGGTCTTTGCCGAACGTATATGGAAGGCGTGCAATTGCAAGGCTTATGCACGCATAGATTTTCGCTATGATGGCGAGAAGTTTTATTTTTTGGAAGTCAATACCTTGCCTGGGATGACGCCTCTCAGCCTGAGTCCCATGGCAGCAAAAGCAGCAGGGATGAGTTTTTCAGAACTGCTAAAAGAGATAATCAACACATAGAAAAAGCAAAAATAATGCTTTGGGAGGAACCATGAAACGCCTGATACTTGTTTTTATTATTCTTGGGCTGTTTGGCTTATACTTAAATGCTGCTATAACAGCTCAATTCAACCCCTCATTTATTGAAGTAAATGTACTGAACACCACAAGCTTCGACCCCAGTGAACCTCAATCCCAGCCAATCATGTCTCAGCTGTTTGTGCGTAATACTGGTCTGATTGAAACGAAATTTGACCTCAGGCTTAGCGTTAAATGGAATGGGGCAGAAATACTATCTGCTTATATGCGCTCAGAACAACCTCTGGCCGGCGGTGCACAACTCGTTTTGACGAACAGGGATTTCCTTCACAGTGGGACAAACGAGCACTTTACCAGCATGCCTGGCTTCCCGAACAACATGTCACTGGATGATGTTATAAATCATAGTGCCGTGCTCAAAAGTGCTGTTCTGGCTGGCTTTTTCCCTGATGGAACGCTGCTCCAGGAAGTTTCTGTAAAACCTATTGATACCAATACCTGGTCTGAACCTGCCAGGTTCAACATCCGGATCCGTAATGCCAGCACCATCTTCCTTTCCACACCAGGAGTCCCGATCGGTGGAACCCCGCCGGTACTGAGCACCAAACCGCTTACCTTCATGTGGAACAGCACAGCCACAGGTTTTAACCAGTACAGCATAATGATCAAGCAATTTGCTCCCAACACACCGCCCACCAACGCCAATGTCAACAACACTGGAACCATATTCTACCAGAATAACGACGTAGCTGGCGGTACTTTCGCAGAGTTTCTCCCCTTCATGGACAACAATTTCTATGCCTGGAGAATCAGCACCGGCATGTATAATGAGACGGCTCCGGCAGGCTCTCGTTATCCAGCGGGAACCATCCATAGCAACTGGTATGTGTTTAGATTCAGTTCCGACACTTCTCAAGGGGGTGGACAGTCTGCTACTCAAGAAATGTTGGGACTCATCAATATGCTGAACAACCCTCTCTTGCAAAGCTTGTTAAGCACATATACTCTCACTGGTACAATCACTCTTGATGGCCAGGTTTATACAGGGCAGGATGCGTTGAACTTGCTCAAAGACCTGCAAGGCAAAGAACTCACCATTCAAATCAGGTAGGAGGATAAGATGAAAAAGATAACTGTTATCGTCCTGATTGCACTTGCATTCAGTTTAGTCCATGCAGAGTCAGTAGCCTTTCTATCGACCTCAAAGGGTAACGTCAGCCTTACCAGAGCAGAAAAACAGATAAAGTTTAAGAGTGGAGAAATGCTTCAGAACAAGGATGAACTCCGTACTGGAGCTGAGTCTTTTGCCGCGTACAAGTTCATCGATGGTGGTGCCAACATCAAGGTCTTTGCCAATTCTGTAGTAGAGATCAAAGCAGCAAAATCCGGTAAAAACCTAGATAAGAGTGTCAAAGTAAGCAGGGGTTCTGTACTGAGCAACGTGACAAAGGGCCGTGGAAACTACCAGGTAGAAACCCCGACCACTGTGGCGTCCGTGAGAGGAACAGATTTTCTGACTCAAGTAGCACCCGACGGTTCATCAGTGATTATTGTAACGGATGGAGTAGTAGAGCTAGTATCACCTACCGGCGAAGTCGTGACCATTGAAGCCGGATACACAGCCCACATAGACGTTGATGGAAACATAGAAGTAGTGGAAACTACAGTCGAGGAACTCAAGATGGTCGAAGTGGCCAACGAAGAGGATAGCACTCTTGAATCTCCCAAGAAGACAATGCGCATCCAGGTAACAGACGACCAGGGCAGCATCAGATACATCGAGATCAAATACTAGAGGGGTTATAGATATGATAAAAAGAGCTCTTATCCTCTCCGTGTTTACTCTCCTGTTAATAGGACTATCCGCCATAACCGTGGCTCACATACCGCCCAAAGGATTCACACAGGGGGTGCCAATTGAGCTCCGCTTGGAAGTCCTCCAGAACTGGAATGAGCTGCAGAGCGCTACTCTGAAATATAGACCCGTAGGACAGAACCTCTGGATGGAGGAAGAGATGAAAGCCGAGGTACCGGACGGCCCCTGGTTGAAAGTGAGTATTCCTTCTCTGTCTCAGACCCAACTTGGTATTGAGTATTACTTTGAGTTCATCCGCAAGTCTGGAGTAGTGCAGACCCAACCGGCAGTAGAACCTAAGGTAAACGCTTATCGTATTGTCCCCGTGGCCATGGAGGGTGATCTCTCCAATGATTTCATCCTTCTCAGTGAAGACAGCACCGTTTACGTCAATAACGGCTATATCCTGGCAGTTTCATACTTTGGGATAGCAGATGAGATAGACCTTTCCAGCCTCAAAGTATATGTAGATGGTGCAGATGTGACCAGTCGCACCACGATTGGAACAAACGTCTTGCTATACAGACAGGACAAGCCCAAAATTGGCACCAAAACCGCTCTCATTCAGGCAAAGCTCAGAAATGGCAAGTCTATCCACTCAGACACATGGGTAGCGAATGTGAAGCCAGGCTCGGGAGATTCAGGATTTCCTGTTTCATTTAGAGGAAATGTCAATTTTGCCTCGAATATGTATTCTTATACCGAGGATGACGATGCTCTGGGACCAGGCAAGGCCATTAATGACGCCGCTTCCTGGATGGATCTCTACGGTAAATACAAATGGCTGGATTTCCAGACCAATATTTATGTGTCTTCTCTGGAAGAGAGCAATAAACAACCTGTGAATCGCTACACCTTTGGCTTGATGGTACCTTTCTGGGAGATGTATCTGGGGGATTATTCCCCCTATATCAGCAACTTTACCATGAACAACAAAAACATTCGTGGTATCTACTCGCGCTTGCATTCCAAAGCCATATCTCTGAGTGTGGCCCATGGTGAAATGGTTCGCAAGACGACTTCCTCCATCATTGAGGATAGCCTCACCACCAGAAACACAGGCACCTTCAGACAAGAAGCGATAGCGGCCAGACTTCAGTTCGGATCCGATCGAGGCCTGCAAATCGCATTTAGTGGCACCAGAAACCGGGACATTATCAGCTCCCTTGATTTCGATGATTATGCCTACTATCGAATGGAGGATGGAGTAGTCGTTGATACCGTATATACAGCAACTCCCAAAGATAACCTTGTGCTCAGCTTCGATGCCAAGCTGAATATCCCGGATCAAAATATCGTCCTGGGATTTGAGGGAGCTGGCAGTATGTACAACCGCAACACTGCCTTGGGGGCAATGACCACAGAGGAAATTGAAGACTACATAGACAGGGAACTGCCTATCAATATCGACGATCTAAATCAGCTCTTTGTGATCAACAAAAGTATCGAACCTCTGATGCCCAGCAAAGCCAATACGGCCTGGACAGCCTACTTCCGCACTTACTTCAAGTTCTTCTGGGACAACCTCTTCAACGTCAGCTATTCCGAGGTAAACCCCGCCTTCCGCTCTATGAGCACAAACTTCCAGCAAACAGATATGAAGACCCTGAGCCTGAGTCACCAGCTCAATTTCTATCAGTACTTCTTCCTGATGGGTGGTTACAATCAATCGGAAGACAACATTTCCGGCACAAGAAGCGAGACGAATACATACACCTCATACTATGCCAATTCCATCATTAGAATCCCCAAAATCCCCTATATCAAAGCGTCTTATTTTGTGAATAACAGCGAAAATGCCCAAGCTGGCGAGTACGATTCCTTGGCGGTCTTTACCCCCTATGTCCGCAAGTCACAAAACATGACTATCGGCTTGGGATATAACTTCGAGACCCTGCCCTATGCCCCGTCTCAGATTGATCTCACCTGGCGGAACGGTACTGATGACAGCACAGTAAATGAAACTCTGACTTACGATAATATCAACTCGGGGATAAACGTATCGCTGATCAGCAATTTCGTGGATATCCCCTTGAGAACTCAACTTGCCTTTAGTACGAGCAATCAGGACCTGCAACTCATGGAGAAAGTCAACAAGAACATCAATCTCTTCCTGAAAGCAGAGTATCGTTTGTTTGAAGATAAACTAAAACCTTATGTTCAATATCGGACAATCAATCTAGGTGGAGATCAAGAAGCCCAGAGCTACAGCTATTATTCTTTGGGTCTGGATATCTTCCCAATCCGCGACATGACGATCAACACCTGCTTCAATCTGAACACATATAGCAACAGTGATGTAGCCAATAAGGATTACTCCAATACAATTTGGAGATTCATGATTTCGCAACGTTTCTAAGAATCAAAACTTGTAATATCAGGGACACCGGCTTCAAAAGCCGGTGTCTAATTTTGCCAAGGAATGCTCCATGAAAAGAATGCGCTTTATAGTCATAATTCTGTTACTGCTTGTATTTACGAAACTAGTCTTCCAATTTGATTACTTTGAAAATCTGGAGCACAAAGCTCAGGATTCTCTCTTTCGTCTCAGAGGACAGCGTCCCACCACCGGAGAGATCGCTATTATTGCCATTGATGACGCCTCTTTCCAAGCCCTGGACATCACCTGGCCTTTCCCTCGTAATCTCCATGGCAAACTGGTAGAAAACCTCAACCGGGCAGGAGTCAAACAGATTGTTTTTGATATCGAGTTTATCGAGAATTCTATCCCCGAAGCAGACGAATATCTGGCAGAAATGGCGGAAAAATATAACAATGTGATCTTTGCTGGAAAAGTCCTGCGGAGTCAGACCGACTATTCTCATGTGCAAAAGCTGACTCCAATATCTGCGATTATGCGAAAAAACCTGAACTGGGGCATTGTAAACATGAGTGTGGATACCGATGGCTTTATCCGTCGTTATAGCTGCTTTGAGTACTTTGACAGAGAGCCATTGTACTCCATAGGCATTGCATCGATTGCAAATTCCAGAGTCTTCAGTGAAGAGTGGGAGCAAAACGTGAGCTTGCATCGAGGGCATATCGAGGTGGCAGGGAGGAGCATTCCTCTTGTCCGCGGAAACAAAGCTCTGATCAACTATTATGGCCCTGCTCATACTTTTACGCATGTCTCGTTCTCCACGGTAATCGATGATGAAGAAATCGATATGCCAGGTTTCCAGGGAGCAGAATTAAACGAGTTTTACGATCTGCTCGAAAGTGGAGTATTAGAAGGTAAGACTGTTCTCATCGGTGCTACCATAGACGAACTTCACGACCAGTTCCACACCCCCTTTAGCCAGACCTACACATCCGGAGTGGAGATCCACGCCAATTTTGTCGAGATGGTGTTGCAAGAAGATTATCTGCGGAGCATCAACCCCTGGTTATATCTTGTTTTGGAGCTGCTGGTACTCACCCTGTTTTGGTTCATTTTCAAAGCTCTCAAACCCCAGCTATCTGTGGTACTACTCGTCGTATTGATTGTATTACAGTATGTTTTGGCCTATTATCTCTTTACCAGAACCAGTATGCTCATCCCCATCATCCAGAGTATGTGGGTGCTTCTGGTAATCTATATCTCCAGCCTGATCAGCCATTACATCACTACCCAAAAGGAAAAGCGCTACATCAAGACAGCCTTCCAGCAATACATGGCGCCAGAACTGGTAAAAGAGCTTCTGGATAATCCTCAAAGCCTCACCTATGGTGGATCTCTGCAAGAACTTAGCGTTTTGTTTTCTGATATCAGAAGCTTCACTACCTACTCAGAAAACCATAAACCGGAAGAAACCGTACAGATCCTCCAGGAATACCTCACTGAAATGGTTAATGTGATCATTGAGAACCGCGGAATCCTGGATAAATTTGTCGGTGATGAGATTATGGCTCTGTATGGCACCCCTGTAAAGCTGGAAAACCACGCTCTCTCCGCCTGTAAAACTGCACTCCAAATGAGAGAAAGACTCACCCTGCTCCAGCAAAAATGGATAGCTGATGGCCGCGAAATCTTCGAGATCGGCATCGGAGTAAACACAGGCCATGCGGTAGTCGGCAATCTTGGATCCCAACAGATCTTTGACTACACGGCAATAGGCGATACCATCAATCTGGGAGCCCGATTGGAAGCTATCAATAAAGAATACGAAACCACACACAAAATCATCATCAGCGAATTCACCCTCGAAAAGGTTCAAGACCAGGTCGAAGTCAGATATCTGGACGAGGTGAAAGTGAAAGGTAAAAACAAGGCTGTAAAAATATACGAATTGCTCTCTGTAAAATAGCTCGGCATCGAGACTCACTACTTTGAGCTCCATATAGGGCAATGGGATAGGTGCGTCCGGCCCAGCCCCCCGTGCTGCGCAGCTGCCCCGTAAGAATAACATTCAGTGCACAATTATTGTACCAAAGTCCTCCGATCTTTGTGGCGACGGGACGTCTCCACCCCAATTTAACTACTCTTCTACCCAATATGAGTCAAATCATGCAGTTCCCCTAATTCTAGTATATTTGGAACACAGCTTGCATATAGTAATGCCAGAAGAAACATAATACACAAAGGATGTATGGATTACTATGAAAAGAATGATGCTGACCTGTATTTTTATGCTGGCGCTGCTAATGGCAAACGCAAGTGTGTTTTACAGCTTCGATTCTATGGACTACGAGATTGGAAGCGTAGGCGACTATTACACTTTAAAGCTCAATAACGGCCAGACTTGGGGCACTCCAGGCGAGCCAGAATTACCCTGGATCGGAGTAAAACTCCTCCTCCCTCTCAAAGAGGAAGCTACAGATGTGATCGTACGTCGCAGCAACCCCACCACTATATCTCTGGATAGGTTCATAACCCCTCTGCAACAGCAATATCCGCTGTCTCAAAGGGAAATCATGCCCAGAAACGAGCCCAATAGTGATATTTATGGATCGGACAAAGCTTTCCCCTACAACGTCAGCAATGGCTTCAGAACCGAGTTTCTAGCGGGACACCCCATAGCCTTTACGGCAGTATCGCCTTTTGAGTATAACCCCGTTCGTGGCGAATTGACCTATTACCGCAGTATCAGCGTCGAAGTTCAGACAGCTCCCAGCACAAGAGCTGCTGAGGCTAGCAGATTGCTCAAGCAAGACAGCTTCATTAGCAAATACTTGATGCGCAGCGTGGATAACCAAGATCAAGTCCCCTACTACACCCACCGGACTGAAGGTTTCGAATACATCATCGTAATTGACCAGGCCAAGGTTGCTCAGTGGACTCCCCTCAAAGATTTTTATACAGATAGAGGCTACAGCGTCCTACTCAAACCAATCCAGGAAATCTATACATCCTATACTGGTGTCGATAATCAGGACAAAATCAGAAACTACTTCATCGATATGTACACAAACAACTCCCTTCGCTATGCTCTGCTGGCAGGAGATACAGACGTAATCCCTCATAGAGGCTTGTATGTGAACTTTGCCCAAGGTGGCCAAATGGACGCAGATATTCCTGCCGACATGTATTACTCCTGCCTTGATGGAAACTGGAATAACAATGGAAACAGCTACTGGGGCGAGTTGTATGAGGCGGATCTTGCACCTGAATTTGCAATTGGACGCTTCTGTTACAACAGTGATACAGAGATTTCGAACTTCATAAACAAGGTGATGATGTATCAGATAGCCCCCGTGGAGAGCACCATCAAATCCTCTGCCTTCGTAGGCGAATACTTATGGGACGGCCCTACCTGGGGCGGTGACTATATGGACGAGATGATTGGCGGCACCTCCATGCACGGCTATACCACTGTGGGAGTACCAACAAGCTGGAATACACCTACACTTTACGACCGGACTTATGGCTATGAAAACGGTTGGGGCGGCACTCAGATTCGCGCACTTCTGAGCGCTGGACACAACCTGGTAAACCATCTCGGACACTCCGCCACTACCTATAATATGCGCCTGAGCAACAACGGTGTCACAGCAAATACCATCACTAATAATGGAAGCACCCAAAACTATTCCATCTATTTCACTCAGGGCTGTTATGCCGGCGCTTTTGATAATAGAGATACAAACGTGGGTCAGTATGTAGGCGATTGTATTACCGAGAAGTTTACCTCCATTGCCACATCTGCGGCAGGTATGATCTCTCATTCCCGTTATGGATGGGGCATGCAAGGCTCTACCAATGGTGCTTCTCAGTACTTCCACCGTCAGTACATCGATGCCATCTTTGGAGAAAGCATAAACGAGTTGGGTTATACCCTAGTGGATTCCAAGATCGATAACATCCCCTTCATCTCCAATAGCCCCGTAATGTACTGGGTGACATATGAGACCAACCTGATCGGCGACCCGCTGATGATGATATGGTCTGACACACCCCAGCTGATCACAGCCCAGTTGCCATCCCTTTGGGCTTATGGCGTGAACTCCTATCAGATCCAGACAAACGCCCCAAACGCAACGCTACGTATCCTTAGCGGAGGCAATCTTGTCTTTGAAACCACATCAAACAGTACTGGTCTCTTCTCCATAAACCTGCTCCAATCCCTCACCCCGGGAAACTATTCCCTGTTCATCAATGCTCCAAACTTCTATTCATACCAGACGAACATCCTGGTAGAAGTATCTGAGATGCCATACATAGTGTGCAATGCTATCGAAATCGAGCATGATAGCGACTTGCTGGAGGCGGGTGACATTATAAGCATGAGCTTCAATATCGAAAACGTTGGAACGGTCAACCTCACAGAACCAGGAACCTTGATCCTGAGCAGCACATCAAGCCATGTCACGATCCTCCAAAACACGATCAGCTTCGATCCCGTGAATGCCGGGAGCTCGAACTCTGTTGACAATGCTTTCAGTCTGCGGCTCAACTATAACTATACTGATGGAGCTGTAGTTCCACTCACATTGACCGCTAACTATCAGACCTATTCTACCACCTCATCTTCAACCATTACCTTGAATGCCCCGACCTTGAGTATTTCGAACTATCAGGTGCACAATGTAGCAAACCTGATTCTACCTGGCCATTCTCCCCAGATCAGTTTCAGCGTCCAGAACAGCGGTACCGGCTATGCCTATTCACCTATGCTGATCCTGATGCCAAACGATCCGAATATCACCGTAAACACCTATGAGATTGATGTCCCACAGGTGGAGCCGGACGGGACTGTCAATGTTCCCTATGCTTTTACAGTGAATGTATCACCCAATGCCGGGATAGGCTCGACAGCATCAATAGGATATTATCTCACAGGAGAGAATGGTAGCGGACAGGAAGGAGTGTTTACCTTCCATATCGGAATGATGGTTTATACCTTTGAGAACGATATGCAAAACTGGACTTCTGAAGCTCCCAATACCCAGTTTACAAATCAGTGGCATCGCAATAACGCGAGGAACTACACTGATGATGGTAGCTTCTCAGTAAAATTTGGCGGAGCAGGAACAGGCCAGTATGCCAACAGTGCCTATGGTGCTCTGATCAGTCCAGAAATTGCTCTGGGATTGAACTCACAGCTCCATTTCCACCACTGGATGGATGCAGAAATCCATACGACGGCCGGCATGTGCTGGGATGGTGGTATGGTGCAAATATCTGTAAATGGAGGAGCCTGGACTCAGATCACTCCAGTAGGTGGATATCCATATCGGATTTACACTAATCCTGCCTCTCCGTTCCCGGCCAATACATACGTATATTCTGGTACCCACGACTGGCAGGAGGCGATCTTTGACCTCAGCGAGTACAGCGGAACGGCCAGAATCAGATTCCTGTTTGGAACAGACGGAGCAGTTACGGGTGAAGGCTGGTATATAGATGACGTAAGAGTGGATTCTGAGATCGTTTCACTGGACGATTTTGTGATGTTGCCCCAGGTGTACAGCCTTTCAAACCACCCCAATCCCTTCAATCCCACGACCAGTATCAAGTTCACTACACCGACTAATACAAGTGTTGGATTGATCATTTATAATCTGAAGGGTCAAAAAGTACGCACCCTGATCAGCGATAAAGACTACGCACCCGGGACACACACAGTTATCTGGGATGGAAAAGACGATACTGGCTCAAATGCATCCAGCGGAGTGTATTTTTACAAGCTCATCACTCCTGCCAGATCCATTACAAACAAAATGCTATTGCTGAAATAGAGTTATGACGATAAGTTCCGCATCCCGAATCCTGATCATGACTGGAGCCGGCATCAGTGCCGAATCCGGGATCAGCACTTTTCGGGATTCTGGTGGGCTTTGGGAGAAGCATCGGATTGAAGACGTTGCAACTCCCGAAGCTTTCCAGAGGGACCCCGCGCTGGTCTGGAACTTTTACAAACAACGATACCATCAGGCATTGTCCGTAGAACCAAACGCTGGACACCATGCCCTTGTAAAACTGGAAAAAGCTCATCCCGGCGGTTTCAATCTGATTACTCAGAATGTGGATGGCCTGCACCTCAGAGCCGGAAACAAAAAAGTATATGAGATGCACGGAAGTCTGAACCGCTGCTATTGCACCGCCTGTAGAGCCAAATTTGATCTGGTGAAGATAGATTTGTCAGTACCAATTCCCCGTTGCACAAAGTGTGGGGCAAATCTGAGACCTGATATCGTCTGGTTTGGCGAGGTGCCATATTATCTCTATGAGATTGAGAACTTGCTCAAAAGCTGTGATGTCTTTGTGGTGATAGGTACTAGTGGAGTGGTTTATCCAGCGGCAGGATTTGTGATGACGGCAAAGTATTTTGGAGCGGCTACGATCTCCGTGAATCTGGAAAGACCGGATAATTGTTCTCTGATCGACAAATTTATTCCTGGAAAAGCCGGGGAAATCCTGCCAGAATTGGTCGCTAGCTGGATCTAGTAGGGCTGCTTGTCCGGCTCCGGTTATTTAGCAATCTAAGCCAGCAATGACTTCAGACCCTCTTTTAGGGCATCCATTGCCAGGGCATGATTTATCCTGATCCAAGCTCTTGAAATCTCACCAAATGCCATTCCAGGAACTGTTACTACCCCTTTTACTGCCATTTCAGTGGCAAAATCGAGCTCATCCCGATCTGGCTTGAACATTATATATGGTGAAGCCGGAGGCACGATCATTTGTGGATATCGTTCCTGCAAGGCAGCGTAAGCCTCTTTCTGAGTGTGGTGGAGCATAGCCCTGAGCTTCGGAAGCATACTCATACCTTCATCCGATAGAGCGCAAATCCCCAGCTGTTGAGACAGCCAGTTTGAACAGGTTGAGATGTATTGCTTCGTCTTCACACAAGCTGTGGCAAAGCTTTGGGGCGAGACAATCCAGCCCAGGCGCCATCCGCTCATCAGGTGAGATTTGGAAAGACCACTGATTACAAAGAGCTTTTCATAGCGTCCAAGCGCTGAGATTGGCTGCTCTGTGAAATAAAGCTCCCGGTAGATCTCGTCTATTACCAAAATGATGTCGTGCTTGCGGCAGAGGCCTACCAATTTATCCATTTCATTTGAATCAAAAAACAAGCCCGTTGGGTTTTTGGGGTTGCTGAGCAGAAGGAGTTTTACCCCCCTGGAGAGGAGGCTGTCCCATAGATCCCAGTCTATCTGTGTTAAATTTTGCTCGTAGGGCAGTCTGAGCACCTGTGCTTCCATCATTTTTACAATTGCTGGATAGGCTGGATAGTCTGGATCCGGAATTGCTACTGTATCCGAGGGATTGATCAAAGCTGTCATGAGAATATAGAGCGCCTCTTCTGCCCCATTGCATACGCAAATCTGATCGGGCTGAACCATCTCTTCGTAGTAATGCGCTATTGCTTCCCGGAGCTCCAGCAGGCCTGCATTGGGGGTGTAGCGTGGATTGCCGGACGTGAGTAATTCCTGCGCGCGTTCCCTGAGAAAATCCGGGAGAGGGAAACCAAGTTCTCCCAGAGCCATATTGATCGCCTTTGGAGAAGCGGATTCCATCACTTTGCGGATCAGGGATAAACTGATCCCGGCAATGCGATTAGACTCAACCAATTATCTCTCGCAGATCGTGCTCTAGCTGTACTGAAAGCTCGGTCTTATCGTCACGATACTTGATGATGATCGGACAGTAAATCTGAAAGGATGGATTGTTCTTGATGCTCCTCGATCCAGGTACCACTACTGCTCCTTCGGGTATCGTGAATGAGCCACCCTCATCTTTGGCTAGAAAAGCTTGTTTTACATTGTCGTAGATCGGCGTCGAGGCTGTAATAATGGTACCAGATGCAATGATAGCACGGTTTTGTACAATTATTCCTTCATAAATACCAGTATTTCCGCCCACGAAGGCCTCATCTCCGATCACAACAGGTCTGGAGCCAACTGGTTCCAGCACACCGCCTATCATGGCACCAGCGGAGAGGTGAACATTTTTGCCAATTTGGGCACAACTGCCTACCAGGGCATGAGAATCAATTAAACTGCCACTATCTATATATGCACCTACGTTGATGAAGGCAGGGGGCATTACTGTAACACCCCTGGCGAGATAGCACCCGTTTCGGGCTGATGATCCACCTGGTACAATCCGGATCTGATCACTAAGGGAAAACTGGCGCTCTGGTAGAGTGTGTTTATCGAAGAAATTCTTTTTTTCGCTCCAGGGAAGCTCGATAAGAGTCCCCATTCGAAACCCCAGTAATATCCCCATTTTGACCCAGCTATTCACCTTCCAAAAACCATCGGCGGGCTCACAAGCCCTGAACTTGCCATCATTCAGACCATCCATAAACTCGGTAAAGAGGTTGTAATCCTCGGCTGAATAGTCTTGGGGCCGGTTCTTATAGAGCTCGATAATTCTATCTATCATAGTTCATCCTTTATAGTGTATTGATGGTATAGTCTATCCTCTGCAATGCCTCGACCAGGATTGAACGTGGGCAAGCGTAATTGATTCTCATAAATCCGCTTCCATCAGTACCATAGGTCGTTCCAGACTCCAGGGCAACTCTCGCTCCATTCGTCATCATATTCCACAGATCTTTGTCACTCATACCCAACGCTCTAAAATCTACCCAGGCCAGATAGGTTCCTTCAGCAGAAGACACTTTCAGCTCCGGAAGCTTGTTACCAATATAGTCACACAGATAGTCCCGGTTTTGCTTCAGGTAGTACATGAGCTCGTCCAGCCAGGCAGAGCCTCTGGTATAAGCTGCTTCCAGCGCAGTGATCCCAAAGCTATTACCCATATAAAGGCTCAGATCAAAGTTCAATTTGTTCACTGGCTCTCGAAGCGTGGGATTTGAGACGATTGTAACAGCAGTGCCCAGCCCAGCCAGATTGAAGGATTTAGCAGGAGATATGCAGGTGATCGTGTTGTCAGCGAAATCTTGCAAAGCAGCTATTGGGATATGTTTGTGAGGTTCATACACCAGATCTGCGTGGATTTCATCGGAGATAATGGGGACTCTGTACTTCTGACACAAGCGGCCCATCTGCAGAAGTTCATCTTTGCTCCAGACTCTTCCCACGGGGTTATGTGGACTGCACAAAATAAAAAGCTTTGCTGCCCGGATTTTGGTTTCAAAATCACCAAAGTCTATCTCGTATCTGCCTTTTACGTTGATCAGTGGATTGGTCAGAAGCTGCCTGTTATGAGCTGTCACGGCCTCATAAAAAGGGGCATAAACCGGAGTTTGGATCAGTATCTTGTCCTGAGGCCTGGTCAAGCTCAGGATTGCGAGCTTGATGGCTGGAACCACTCCGGGAGTGCAAAACTGCCAGTCTCTCTCTATGGTCCAATCGAAACGGGTATGCATCCAGTGAGCTACGGATTCATAAAAGCTGTTCAAGCGCAGATTATAGCCAAACATCGGATGCTTCAGCCTGTTTGCCAGGGCTTCCTGAATCTCGGGTGCTATCTCAAAATCCATATCTGCGACCCACATGGAGAGCAGATCTTCGCGCTGATAGATCATCTTGAGAGCGTCATACTTGAAGCAACCGCTCCCTCGTCTATCTATGATACGATCAAAATTGTATTTCATCACTTGTCTTTCTTCATGTTTTCACGCAGGCTGATATACTCCAAAGCGTCTCTCATCTTATCTTCGAGCTCCAGGTTCGGACACAGCTCATAAACCTTGAGCAGGATAGTCAGCATCTTTGGAAAGGAGGCATTGCCCTGATACACCTTCTGGTTTCCATCCAGATCCAAATAATGGATTTGCACATAATAAGTAATCTTCTTCTTCAGAACGATGTTCGTGATATTGGAGTAAGGTAAGACAAGTCTCTTCCTGGCAATATAGACCAGTTCCAGAGTGTCAGCGGTAAATATCACCTTGTTCAGCGAAGTGAGATGTCTGTAGACCGTATCCAGAGAGATGTACAAGATCATAGTCGGCAAGAGCTTGAAGAAGATCGGCATATCAGAATAGACATGAAATGTGAGAAAGTACAGCGAATATGCTGCAGTCACTCCTGCTATCAGGATCAGAAAGGATCTGACATACCAGGGAAACCTAAAAATAAGGGGAAAGTCCTGTCCTTTTACTTCATCCGGCATCTGTATTCCTTCCAAAGCTTGTTCACACTATCCAGCACTATCTCGCTCGCCGGTACAGCGTCGAATTTATTCAGCATATCCTTCTCCCCATGGAAGTCACTGCCCCCTGTCATGTAGAGGTTGTTCTTTATGGCAAGATTGGAAAACTCATCAATCTGGTACTGATAATGGTCTGGATGCCAGACCTCCAGTCCATCGATCCCATATTCCACAAAGTCATAAAGGTAGTGAATGTTTGCCAGTTTTCCAGGATGGGCAATAATGGCAAGACCTCCGGCATTGTGGATAATAGACAGAGCCTGGGGTACACTCACTTCCGGCTTTGGTACGAACGCTGGAGACGAATTTCCAATGTACCGATCAAAGGCCTCATTTTTGTGAGAGCAATAGCCTTTTTCCACGAGAATCTGGGCAATGTGAGGGCGAACGATCAGTTCCCGGCTTCCGGCCACAGCGATCACATCTTCCAGTTGGATGCTCACGTCCATTTCAGAAAGCTTCTCAATCATCTTGATCGCCCGCTCTCTTCGACCGACCAGATACATCTCGGTCATTTCGAGGAGCTCTTTATTCGTCCTGTCATAGCCATAGGCCAAAATGTGGACATCGTGTCCCTCATGCTGGGAGCTGATCTCTATCCCCGGCAAAATACGGAGAGGCAATATCTCCTGGGGCAACATCTTATAAGCGTCTACGGTATCATGATCTGTGATGGATATCAGATCCAGCCCGATCTGCTGCGAGCGTTTGATTACCTGGGCAGGTGAAAGCGCACCATCTGATACATTGGTATGCAGATGCAGATTGATGCGCCGGATGTCATTTATCTCTTTTACTATCATATTACAAGGTTACGGGAATTTATCGTTTGACTTTTTTTCGAGACTTGACAGGCTGTCAACGAATAAATTATCCAAAAGGGGTTTACACATGCATTACGATCCGGTAAAGAACACTATATCCGAGTACATCAAGCTCTTTCCATGTCTCAGACATCTGTTTTACGTGGGACTGGAACTGCTTCTGCTCAGGCAACGTTACGTATTTCGCAGGATAAAAGCCCTCATGGATTCCCAGACATCATTTCGCTTCTACGATGCAGGTGCAGGTTTTTGCCAATACTCAGATTTCGTCCTGAAGCAGTACCCAAAAACCATCGTTCATGCAGTTGACCTCAAGACAGATTACCTCAGCTCTTACAAAAGCAGCCTGGACACCGCAATGACACAGAGGTTCAGCTATTGCGAAGGGGACTTGCAAAGCTATCTACCTGGTAAAACATACGATCTGGTGTGTGCCATCGACATCCTCGAACATATAGAAGACGACCTGGCTGTATTGAGAAACTTTTACAAGGCTATGAACAGCGGAGCAAAGCTGATTATCAGCACCCCCTCCGATACTGATGAGGCAGCCCGATTCACAGAAGAACACGTTCGCCCCGGCTATAACAAAGACGAACTCTGCGACAAGCTGATGCAATCTGGTTTCGAAATCCAGGAAAGCATTTACACCTACGGTAAATGGGGTTCTCTGGCTTGGAAAATCCTGATGAGAACACCTCTCAAACTAATCGAAAAGAACAAGCTATTCGCCCTGGTTCTACCCATATATTACATGCTTACCTTCACCTGGGCAAACCTGATGATGGAGATAGATCTGAAAAGCTCAAACCCAAACGGTACGGGGATACTTATCATCGCTCTCAAACGCTAGATCAGTTCAGATCGCTCCGAGAGTCAAGCTCTCATCTCCAGTTTTTTCGGTGCCTACCGCAGTTTTCAGACTAATGTCACAATTTGCACCGATTCTTGCATTACCCCACTCCAAATCTTATAGGATTATGGTAACAGTGTATGCGAATTTACGTGACGACTCTTGTCTTCATCATGCTGATTCCTGGCATGTTATGCGCTTTGAATCTGGCAAACTCCTCAGCTTTCACAATCACTTCTCACAATGAGACCTCCATCGACCTGCACTACTCTATCCCTTCATGGAGCTTACAAGATACCAATCGCGGAGCCTCCTCAGCCCGGAAAGTCGTTATTGAGGACTCACCCAAGCTCTTTATTGGCGAGAAAGAGACTCTACCCATTCTCACTGCCACGATTGCTATTCCAAACATAGGCGGTTTCGATCTTCAAATTAGTAATGCCACCCGTAGAACGATAGACATAAATGACCTGGAAAATAGCGACTTGATCGAACAAAGTGTTCGCGAACTGAATGCCAACTCCTCTCTCTACCCCCAAAACTCGATCACTATTAGCGAGCCGTCAATTGTACGCGACCTCAGGATCTTGACCATAAACGTCTATCCACACCAATACGATACAAAAACCAAGCAGCTGATTGTAAACGACAGCATGGATATCCGCTTGGTCTTCAACCGCAGCGCAGCCATAAATGAGATTTCTACGGTTTCTCCTCCCAGCCCTGCCTTTGAAAAGATATACCGGGCTCTGGTCTTGAACTACGATTACCTGAACTGGCAAAGGCCAGATTCGGCTGCTGCCCCGGTAATGCTGGTAATCTATGGCAATAACACAGATGCTACCTACAATGCAAAAATTGCCGAATACATCTTGCTCAAACGCCAACGAGGCTACAAGGTATATTCTGCCAGCACATCTGTAGCAGGGACAAGCACCACTGCGATAAAAAACTACATCCAAAACGCCTACAATAACTGGACTGACAGGCCGGACTACGTGGTTCTGATCGGTGATGTAAGCGGAAATATAGCATTGCCAACCTTCTATTCTTCCGGCACCTACGGTGAGGGTGACTACCCTTATACCTTCCTGGCCGGTTCGGACAATCTGGGTGATGTCGTAATAGGGAGGATCTCCGTTACTTCAGTAGATGAATTCTCCAGATACGTTGCCAAAGTAATGGCAATGGAAAAGAACATCAGCGTCCAAAATGCAGATTGGCTGAACAGAATGCTCCTGGTGGGTGATAGTGCCTCCTCTGGTATTTCCACAATCTACACAAATCGTTACATCCGGGACGTCTCCGAGCACGTAAACCCAAGCTATACCTACACAGAACTATATGGCTCTTCTCCCAGTACATCAGCAATGAATACAGCCATCAATCAGGGCGTATCCTTCTTTAATTATAGAGGCTACATAAACATGAGCGGATGGAGCCCGTCCTCGAGCCTGGTAAACGGAACTAAACTCCCCCACGCAGTAATCATTACCTGTAATACAGGCACTTTTGCAGGCGGCACATCGACCACTGAGTCCTTTGTAAGGCTGGGAACATCGGCAACTCCCAGCGGGGCAATAACTGCTATCGGCATGGCTACTTCAGCTACTCATACTCCCATGAACAACTGCCTGGACGTAGGCATATTCCACGGGATCTACCCCGCAGGCATGCGTAACATGGGTGAATCAATGTTGCTTGGCAAGCTCTATTTGGATAGCGTTTACGGCGCCAGCAACCCCAGCCAGGCCGTATTTTTTGCTCAGATCTGCAATCTGATTGGCGATCCTACCGTACCAGTCTATATAGGAATACCAGACACCTTTAGCCTCACCTATTCCGCTTCGATAAACCAGGGCACAGAGTTTTATGAAGTCCGGGTGAGAAACGCAGCTAACAATCCTGTTGAAAACGCCATTGTGACTCTGATTACTGCGAGCGGAGATCAGTATATAAGCTATTCCAATGAGTATGGCTATGCCATATTTGATCTACCCATTACTTTGACTGGATCTCTTTCCTTGATGGTAAGTAAAGACGATTTCAAGCCATCCGTGTCGACCGTAAGCATCGTAAACACTGGCACTCTCGTTTATGACGGACAAGTCATTGATGATGATATACTTGGCAATTCCAACGGTAACAATAATCAGATCGTTAATAGTGGTGAGACCATCGAGTTTTACTTCTATGCCAAAAACACAACTTCAAGCCATATCACTACCACCAGTGCCAATTTTAGCACCGATGACCCATACGTAACTATTCAAAGTTCCAGGATCGGTTTTGCCTCCATAGCCCCCGGTCAGTCTGTTCTGAATTCAAACCCAGCCATCTTTAGCGTAGCTGAGAACTGCCCTCATAACCACCAGATCGTGTTCCATGCCACGGGCACCTTCTCAGGAAACAGTTGGACGATGACCATTCCAGTGATTGTAAAGAAAGGATCGCTCGAGCTAATGAGCTACAATTTCATAGGAGCACCAAACAACATCGTAAACCCCGGTGACAGATATTATGCTACCTACACGCTTCAAAATAATGAAGCCACCACCCTGAATAATGTCTATGGTGTTCTGCGCTCTCACGATCTGCTCTTTGCCATTCCAGATTCCTTATCCCTCTTTGGAAATGTCGGGGCCAATAGCGCAGTCACAAACAACCTTCAGCCCTTCCAGATCTACGCCAGAGGCCAAACTCTTCCCGGCATGGTAATCCCTCTGGAACTGTATCTCTATAACAATGAGGGTTATAGCCAGAGTCTGAGCCTTACAATCACGATCGGAGAGACTACGCTTACTGATCCTCTGGGCCAGGATCAGTATGGATACTTCATCTTTGATGATGGAGATACCGGTTACGACCTATGCCCCACTTACAGCTGGATCGGGATAGCTCCTGCAGAAGGCGGAAGCGGATCTGCCCTGCCACTTACTGATCCGGGAGCAACCAACGACGAAGGAGACCAGGTGGGAGCCGTTTCGATAACCACGGTATCTCTACCCTTCCCCTTCAAATTTTACGGAGTTACATACACAACCGCTTCAATCTCCTCCAATGGGTTCATCTCCTTTGGCTCGACCCAAAACTCAGATTGGAGAAACTGGCGACTTCCCGGCCCTGGCGGCCCCAATCCGATGCTGGCAGTATTTTGGGATGATTTGCAGCTCAATACAGGCTCGGCTGTTTATACATACTACAATGCCAGCCAAAACTATTATGTAGTGCAGTGGAACAATGTGATCAGCGGGTACGACAGGGTGACTCCCCAAACCTTCCAGGCCATCTTGTATAACCCAATCCATTATCCTACCCAGAGTGGAGACGGGCAGATCAAACTGCAGTATAAGATTTTCAATAACATCGATGAAGGTTCTGGAGATGCCCATCCTCACGGAAACTACGCAACCATAGGAATCAAGGATCACAATGGCCTGGTGGGTCTGGAATATACTTTCAACAACCAATATCCCGTCGCAGCCAAGCCTCTTTCTCATCAATCTGCCCTCTTTATCAGCACCAAGCCTCCCATCCCTGCTAGCACCGTCCTAATGGTTGAAAGTGTTCAAGTCTATGATGATAACGAGAATGGTTTTCTGGAACCAGGCGAGACCGCAGATCTGGCCATCCGGCTGGGGAACATGGGACTGAACGGCACCACGAATATCTCTGCTGTTCTCAGTAGCACGAGTCCTTATATCTCTGTGAGCAGTGCTGCCTCCAGTTATCCCAGTATCGGTGGTCTGGGCTATGCTTACTCAAATTCATATTACAGCATCAGTGTGAGCCCCTCCTGTCCCAGCGGGTACGATGCAACCTTGAACCTGAGTATCAGCTCTGCTGCTGGCAATTGGACAAAGCAAATAGTTTTGAGGGTGAATAAACCCAGAGTCGTCCTGGCTTCATGGTCAGTGGACGATTCCAATGGAAATAACAATGGCATCCTTGATCCAGGCGAAACAGCCTACTGGATACTCAATCTGCACAATGAAACTGTGATCGATGCCAACGACATCACGGTCTCTCTCACAGAGAACAGCCCCTACCTGTCTTTGAGTGTTCCAAACCTGATGATCGACGTGATCCCAGCTGGAAAACTTCTCCAGAAACGGATCAGTGTGACCATTACAGGATCTTGTCCTGTGGGCACCTCAATCCCCATCAATGTAGCAATTTCTTCCTCCAGTGCTGAACCTTGGTCTGAGCCCTCCAATCTGTTGATTGGCTTGAATAATTCGTTCTTTGATTTTGAAGCAGACAACGGTGGATTCGAGGCGACCAACAACCCATCTCCAGGCTGGGAATGGGGCACATCTACCTATTCTGGTGCTTATAGCGGAACCAAAGTATGGGGCACTGTCCTCAATGATAATTATGGAAACAATTCCACTTACGAACTGGTGTCACCAAGCCTGTCTGTAGGAGCCAACAGCACTATGACTTTCCGGCACAGGTACAATATAGAAAATAACTACGATGGAGCTCAGGTTCTGATCTCTACAAATGGCGGACAGAGCTGGATAATTATCCATCCCAACGGCTCTTATCCCAGCTCTAGCCTACCTGCTCTGGGCGGTCCTGGCTACCATGGCACGCTGACATCCTGGACCCTCGCTACCTTCGACCTGGGAAGCTATGCCGGCCAAAGTGTTCGCATCAAATGGCTCCTCAAAACTGATAACTCTGTAGTCCGTCAGGGCTGGTTTATCGATGATGTAAATTTCAGCAACACTTCTGGAAGTGTCACCACCGGCAGAGTGACAGGTCTATTATACATCGACGGAACTGTATCCGGAAGCCAGGATGTGTTTATAGATGCCTCAGACTTTATCTGCCAGGTAAATCCGAATGGGACTTATGCCCTGGATCTACCTGTGGGAGAATATTATATCAAGGCTATTGCCCCTGGCTTTGCTTCCACTTCAGTTCCTGTAAGCGTCTTGGGAAACACGGTATCCAGCGGTATCAACCCACAGCTCACCTATCTGCCGATGCCATCTTCACTGAGCTGGATAGTTCAAAACAACAATCTCAGCATCCGCTGGAATGATGTACCTGCTCCAGACTTGATCGCATACAGGGTGCATGCCAAACACGGCACTCAGGATTGGCAACTGAGCCAGAGCCTCCTGGGAACAAGCTACGAAGCGACCCTGGATCCAGGTACCTTCCACCTCTTCAAGGTAACAGCCCTTTATGATGGAAGTGAGAGTCTGCCTGAACGGATAATGGAGGTCAACTTCCTGAATCCCGCCCAGGACATCAAACCCGCAAACCCGAATTCCATCTCGATCCAGAGAGCTGCTAGCAGTACAATGATCAGCTGGGAAGCTGTAGAAACAGACGTGCATGGCAGCCCAATCAACGTGTGGGAATATCGAATCTTTGGAGGTTCCACACCTGATTTCGTACCCGCTCCAGCAAACTATCTGGGATCCAGTCCGGACACCGAGTTTGTGGATACCAACCCCTCACAAAGACGTTTCTACAAGGTGTTGGCGGTAATCGGAATGGTTGGATTCTAAGCACCCAACAATACCCAAGATATAGCTAAAGGCCGATTCCACGTGGAGTCGGCCTCTTTTGTGACCACCCCCAGTTTTTGGCTGCGTGGATAGAGTCATCCGTGTATCAGACGTGTATCAAGCGTGTATCAGGCGTGTATCAAGTGTGTTCTCGAACACACCTGATACAGATTAGATACACGGATGATTGAGGGTAGCCCACCAGCTGGAAATGAAAAAGCGGAGCTGTGAGGCTCCGCTTCAAGGTAACACACGTGACAGGTTTTAGAAAAAGAGGTCTCTTTTCCCTTCTTTCATTTTGCCAAGGTGATCATTCAAGACTTGTTTTACGTTCTCATCTTCAATAGCACTTGTCTCCCGGTCGATGAGATCCATTCCCGCTTTAATGGTCTTGTCTGAGGCATAGTCAAATAGATACTCAGCAAGGGTTAATAGTGCATTGGGAGTGCAAAACCTCTTCACAAAGCCGGGTATGGCAAATTCCATAAAGTGCTCGCCGGTACGCCCGGCTCGGTAGCAGCTTGTACAAAAAGACGGGATGTATCCGTGAGAGGCAAGCTCGTAGATTACTTCGTCCAGGGAACGCGTGTCTCCCAAAACGAATTGACTTTTCTTCCTGGATTCATCATTCTTGGCAGAGTAATCCCCCACTCCGATACTGGAGCCAGCGTCTATCTGAGATACACCATAGCGCAGAACTTCGTTACGGATCTCGATTGGCTCTCTGGCTGTGAGAATCATGCCTGTGTATGGAACTGAAAGCCGGATAACGGCTACCAGGAACTTGAAGTCTTCATCCGAAACCTGATAAGGAGGATGAGTGGTAAAGTCTGTCCCGATGGCGGGTTCGATCCGCGGGAAAGATATCGTATGGGGTCCGACCCCGAAACGCTGCTCAAGGTGAATAGTATGATGCAGTAGGCTCATCACTTCAAAACGCCAGTCGTAAAGCCCCATCAGAGCACCGATCCCAAGATCATCTATCCCTGCCTGCATGGCTCGATCCAAACCATCCAGTCTCCATAAAAAGCTGCTCTTGGGTCCGCTGGGGTGAAGCTTTTTGTAGGTCGGCTCATGATAGGTTTCCTGAAAGATCTGGTAGGTCCCAATGCCAACCGATTTGACGGTTCTAAAGCCATCTATATCCAGAGGGGCAGCATTGATATTTACCCGACGGATTTCTCCGTTCCCATGCTTGGTATTGTAAACTGTCTGCACCGTATCGGCGATGTAATCTGCAGAGTATTTGGGGTGTTCTCCATAGACCATGATCAGCCTTTTGTGGCCTGCATCGACGAGTGATACTGTCTCCTTGATTAAGTCCTCTTTGGAGAGAGTGCTACGCATGCATTCCTTGTTTGAAACTCTAAACCCACAGTAAACACAGTCGTTTATACACTCGTTTCCTACATAAAGGGGAGCAAAGAGCACAATGCGATTGCCGTATATGCGTTCTTTCAGTTCGCGGGCACCATCGAGGATGAGCAGTCTCAGCTCGGGATCTGTCACGTTCAAAAGTGCGGCAGTTTCCAGAGGATCAAGTCTCTGTTTATCGAGAGACTTGGCAATGATTTCCATGATTTGGCTGCGTTCCGGATTTTTGGCCTTTATCAGATCTTCCTCGATTCCGTTCGAGGGTATAAAGGAAGAGAGTCCTTCAGTTGAAAATTTCATTTGTGCTCCTATCAGTCGATCTTGAGAGTAGTCGTTTTAACTTTTACAGAGGGCATTTGCCCCAGCTTTCCGGAGAAAGAGCCCATTTCGTCGAGCGTCAGTTCCATGATCAGAAATATTACTGATACATCCTTATCCCTCATGGGATAGCCGACCCTCAGTAAGATATGAGGAGCATAATCATGCAATAATTCGGATACGGGCTGAAAGGCAGCGCCAATATCATCGATAACTATGCTTACAACGTGTCTCTTTTTTTCCATAGTAAATCCTATTGGCGAATCAGAATGGTAATCGTAGGTGCAAGTGTAATTTAGCACCCTTGATGACAGAGCTCATCCCTCATCGCAGGTTGTTATACTTCAAACTTATTCGACCTTGCGTTCTTGGCAAGCAGTTTTTAAGAATTGACAGATATCGTCCTTTACTCAAGTTTGATCCAACGTGTTAAATACATGCAGGTAAACTAATTAAGAAATATGAAGAGATATATAATACTATGCCTACTCCTTCTATCGTATCTCTCTGCCAATGCCCTTTACTTCAATTGGTATTCGCAAAGTGATGCTAGATGGAAATACTCCCGGATGGGATCGCGCAATGCGGCCTCCATCGGGAAGAGCGGCTGTGTGCTCAGCTCACTCGCCATGCTCATCAATGCCGAAGCCTCAAATCCATACACGACACCTGACACCCTCAATAAATGGCTCCGTAAAAACAGTGGCTACTACGGAAACAACATGCGTTGGGAGATTCCGCCCCTGATAGATGGCGAAGGCTCCGGCCTCGAATTGGTAGAACAGAATGCGGTTCGAAACAATTGGAGATTTCTCAGTGACGAGCTCGCAGCCGGCAGGAAACTAATCGTCAAAGTCAACGGCAGACGCAGCCATTGGGTTCTCGTGGTCAAACAGGATGGCCCCTACAACAAAGCTTCCTCATACATTGTAAATGATCCGGGATTGGATACTTACAAGCGAAGAACTCTGGCCTTTTGGGGAGGGTTCCGGGCTGCTCGTTCTTATTCTGGAAATTGGATAGATGAAAATGCCTTTTCTCTCGAGAATGAGATCACCGTTGTCCCTGTCCAGAACGAGGAGTTTTTCCTCTATGAGCTATACGAGATTGCCCATCCGGCAGATGTATTTGTCACAGTGAAAAATGAGCTTTCTGTCGAGATCAAGGGTTACTTCTTCCTTGGGCTTTTTGATGAGTACGACAACCTGATAGAGGCCCTGGACTACGATTATCAGGAGATCAATCCCTTTGAGAGTGCGGATATCATGTATGAGATTGAGGATGCCAAGCGTCTACTTACCGAGGGGCTACAGCTCAAAGTCCTATACAGCAAGGCATTTGCCTCGGCACCATCGATTTTTGAATCTTTTGATCTGACCCGTTTGGCTAGCAGCACTCAGACGGCTTCTCATTGGGAAGAAGAAAATGTAAACTAGATGTTTCACCTGAGAGGCAGTAATATGACTGCCTCGTCACAGTAAACTATAAATAAACAGTTAAGATCTAGGCTTTGCCACCCTGACTGATGACAGTCGGGGTTTTTTTATAGGAGAAAGAAAATGCGTAAGCTCATGTTCCTTTTAATCATTATGGCTCTGGTTCTATCCTGTTCGAGACAGGGGCAGCAATTGCGGATAGGGATTATCAAGCCTTCCATAGACCACCTCCCTCTCAGCTATGGGCTCGAGAAGGGCCTGATCGACAATAGCATCTATCAGCTAGTGCCATTCAGCTCCGGTTGGGAGCTTCAGGAAGCCATGATAGCAGGTCAGGTTGACGTGGGGATTATGCCTTTTACCTATGCCTGGAATGCAGCTTCCAAAGGCTACCCGATCAGAACTGTTTCGTTTTTTGAGAGAGAGACTGATGCAATCGTTGTCTCATCCAATATCTCATCTATTAAAGACTTGCACAATGCGAGGGTGGGAATCCTCAAAGCCTCTACCCTGGATATCCTCATGCAGGATTTTGCCAGGGATAGCTCATTCTCCTATCAGCCCATCAGTTTCCGTAGTCCAAACGAGATGATCTCTGCATTACAGGCAGGGATAGTAGATGCGATCGTGATCTATGTCCCTCTGATTCAGAAGCTGGAAGGATTTCAGGTGTTCCATTGGTTTGGCGATGCCTATCCTGCCCATCCCTGTTGCGACTTGAGTGTAAACACTGAGAAACTCACAGAAGATAAGACTCTGCTTCTAAAGAAACTTCTGGCAGCTCTGGATGAGATCATCCCCAGTGTAAACTCCACCAATAAAGACCTCTTGGACTATGTAACAAAGCACTATGGCCTGACTACAGAACAAACAATCCAGGCTCTGGCCCACACAGTCTTTGCCACTGGCCTGGATGAGGAATCCAAAGCGTTCCAGCGAAAAATGATCAAGCTCGCCATTGACTCCGCTTACCAAAAACAAGATCTGAGAGATGATCAGATTTATCTGGAGCTCTTGAAGTGAATTTGGAACAGGTCTTTACAGATATCTATGTTACTAGCGCTCGTGTGTTTGTCTGGACCAGCCTTGCCTGGCTGGCAGGAATTCTATTGGGCTACCCCTGCGCGAAATCGCAGCGATTGTATCGGCTGATCCTACCAATCGTCAATCTCTTTAGACACATCTCCCCTTTTTGCTGGCTGCCTCTGGTGATAATGATCAGCGGGATCGGGGAGATTTCCGTGGGCATCATCCTCTTTCTGGCGATGTTTTTCAATGCCTTGATCCTGGTCGTGGAAATCATCAATAGTGTTCATAGCCAGTACCTGGAGCAAGCTGCGCTGGATGGAGCAAGTGGATGGAGCGTTTTCAGACACGTGGAATTACCTCTGATCGTGGGAGAGGTTGTGAATCTTTATCGAGTGCTTTGGTCTGTGGGTTGGGTCACGATCATTGCTGCCGAGATGCTGGGTGTAAGCTCTGGAATGGGGTATCGCCTTTTAGACTACAGATACCTGCTTCTGTATAGGGAAATGCTGGCCTATATCATCCTCATCGGTTTCATAGGAATCGGAACGGATTATCTCCTGATCTTGCTCAGAAAGCAGTTCTACCGCCCCACCGACGCTCCTGGACTACGCTAGAAGACTATCTGATACCTGGTTCCCTTCTCTGTAGTGAGCTTGATCTTTCCGTTCAATTGCTCGACGAGCATCTTCACGAGTTCCATTCCGAAGCTGCCGTTTGATTGGGTGGTGGTAAAATTTCGAATCCCAATGCCATCGTCTTCAAAGATAAGCTCCCGGCTCCCGTTTTCGAGCTGTTGGCAGGAGATGTAGATATGCCCCTTCTGTCCATCTGGGAAAGCGTATTTCAAGGCATTAGTCAGAAGCTCCGAGACAATGATCCCGATGTTGAACATACTATCCGAATCCAGCAGACAGATGCCGTAATCTGTGCTAAGGCTTACTTCTGTGATTCCGGAAAAGGTTTCGGTGATGGCATCTACCAAATCTCCCAGATAGTCTTTTACATCAATGCTTTGGAAGTCATGAGATCTATAGAGCTTATCGTAGATAACCATCATGCTCATGACTCTGTTTTGGGCATCATTGAGAGCTTCAACTGCTGGTTCATCCTCAATTGAGTAGGCCTGAAGAGCTAGCAAACCTCTGATTGTTCCCATGTTATTCTTGATCCGGTGATGTACCTCACGCAGCAACATCTCTTTCTGCTGGAGTAGCTTATCTATCTTTGCTTCAGCTTTTATCTTCTCGGTGATATCGAGACATATAGCCATCGACCCGATCACTACGTTTTCGTCGCTGATCAAAGGAGATGCCTTCAGCCTGAAGATGAGTTCCTCTCCATCTTTTCGCAGCATTGGAATAATGTAATCGTCCGATATCCCGCTCTGACGCTGCAGGTTCTTTTTGGAGATTGTATCTCTATCCTGAGGTTTCAGCAAGATTTCGTAGCCCTTCTTTCCCAAGAGCTCGGATTTGTGGTATCCTAAAAGCTGACAGAACATAGGATTGACATATTGGATGACGTCATCATTATTTACAACAAGCAGACCTTCCAGCATCCGTTCGACCAATTGTTGAAATAGATTCTCCCCCATAAACTGGCGATTGCGTTCAAAATCCTCAAGATTGAATTCATTTGTAAAGACGTTAACTGACTCTCTGACTTCTTTTAGCATATCTATCCTCTTACTCCTGCAAACTATAACATACTGATATATAACTAGTTATAACCTGGGACTAATTCTGTGTGGACAAGATTCTCAGTCAAGAAGTTTATTTCATATAATTTAATCTTGGGATTCCGAGATTAGAGAAACCCTGCTAGCCTGCAGGTTATAGAGCTTTTCCCGATCGACTTGGAGGAGCTTTTCCAGAATGTCATAAAGGGCAGGACTCTGCAAGCTCTTCCTGATCATGAAAAACGTCCCGTCATAGGTAAGTTCATCTATGATCATTCTGAGGTCGTAGGTCTTGACCTTATCTTTCTTCGTTTTAGTAAAGATAAACTCTCTCATCTGAAAAAACTCCTGGATCAAAGTATCGATATCCAGATCTGGCAAGCTTGAAACATCAATCCTGATCAGTTCGTGACTGGGGATATCGCTGCAAAGTGCTGCAGGTATAGCCTCGTACACGTGGAAATCAGGTATTCCAAAGAGATCAAAGGCAGCAATAATCTGCTTTGGACTGATGCTGTTCCGGAATGAGATATCAAAGAATTCACATGTGCCTTCTACGCCTACAGGAAGTGGAGGAGAAAGACTCACTTTGGGATGTGGATTGAAGCCTTGGGTATACACTACATCGAGTTTTAGCATGGAAATCAATCTGAAGAGCATCCTCATCCAATCCAGATGAGAGATGAACCGAAGGATTCCTTCTTTGCGATAGAAGACCCGATATCTCGTTTCAGGTAAAGGGGAACCACTGCTTTGCCATATGGCCTGATCCGTTGCTGAGGCTTCCTGTTTGACCTCGTGGGGAGCTTGGAAATCCATCCCAATCTCTCCTCCACAAACGCCGCAATTCTGACACTCCAGGCGGCAATCCATGGTCGTCTCTTTCTTCTCTGCTTTCAGATACTCTTCTTGCAAGAATTCTTTGGTAACGCCGATATTGATGAAATCCCAGGGTAGATCAGTATTTATCCCAAACCCATTCAGAGCCTGAGGAACATCGTAGCCCAGCTCGTCCAGGGCCTGCTGCCAGAGGCGAAAATCGAAGCACTCGTTCCAGGCATCGTAGATTGCTCCCAGCTCCCAGGCTCGGTGGATAACAGCAGCAAAACCAAGATCTGCCCTGGTGATCAGAGCTTCCAGAATGGAGTTCTCTATGGTATGGTATTTGATCTTGATAAATCTCTTTTTGGAAAAGGTGTTCTTTATCCTCTGACTGCGGCTTAAAAGCACATCACCCGGCACCATGGATGACCACTGAAAGGGTGTAAAAGGCTTTGGCACAAAGGGAGAGAGAGTCACGTTGATCTGCAGTTTCTTGTTTGAGATGCTATCTATCTCCTGGATCAATCTGATTAGTTCATCTATGTCTTCCTCTGTTTCTGTGGGTAGCCCCAGCATAAAATAGAGCTTTATCTTCTGCCAGCCCAAGCGGATTGCCGTGTTTACCCCTTCGATGATGTCTTCGTGACTCAGGTTTTTGTTGATTACATCCCTGAGGCGTTGCGACCCAGCTTCTGGAGCTATTGTAAGGCCTTCTCTACCTAGCTTTTGCATCAGTTTTATGAGACCGTCATCCAGGGAATCCACGCGTAAAGATGGTAGAGAAACGTGGGTTTTATCAGTATTAATCCGGCTCAGGATTGCCTTCATCAGGGGCCTGATACAGGTGTAATCGCTGCTGGAGAGAGATACAAGCCCTACTTCATCCCAACCGCTCTGATTGATCTCATTGAGGATGTCGTCCAGAATATCCTCGGGACTTCGCTCGCGAATGGGACGATAGAAGTATCCCGCGTGGCAAAACCTGCAACCGCGGGTGCAACCCCGCATAATCTCTGCAACAAAGCGATTGTGAGTAGCCAGTTGCCAGGGTAATAATTGAGGTTTATGAGTGTTTTCTCCGGAGGCAAAACTGATGTACTTGCGGATTTGGACGGACTCTTCAGGCTGGATCCCGTGAATCTGGGGGATGTAGCATCCGGGCAGGGCAGCCATTGCTTTCAGCCTTTGCTCACGTGAAGTGTGCTCTCTGCAGATCTCAGCAATCTCCACGATTGCTTCCTCGGCTTCCCCAATAAAGAAGACATCGATAAAGGGAGCAAGAGGCAAAGGATTTGAGGCACAGGGGCCACCTGCCATCACGATCGGTTCATCGGATCCTCTAGCTCGGGAATACACATTCACCTGAGCCAGATCCAATAATTCCAACACATTAGTAAAGGTAAGCTCGCTCTGCAGGGTTATTCCCAAAACGTCGAAACTGCGAACAGCATTGCGGCTTTCCCAGGCAAAGAGGGGAATACTTCTTTGACGCATTTGCTGGATCATATCCACCCAGGGCAGATAGGTTCGATCAGCCCTGGCGTAGCTCAATCCGTTCACGATACTATAGAGAATCTTGAGCCCCAGATGTGAGATCCCCACTTCATAAGCATCGGGAAAGGCAAAGCAGAATCTCACTTCTCCTACCTCTTTTCTGCAGGCATTTATCTCATGATCTATATAACGAGAGGGTTTTGAGACCAAAGGCAAAACAGCTTCTATATCTATTTGACGCATTATTGTTCCTTACTCTTTGTACTTTTTTAGCACAATGAAATATACAGGCTTATCAGTCAAGACTTTGTTCTATCATCAAGCGCGGTTCACAGTCCCCAGCACCAGGCATACTTCACATAATAGTATGGATATCTATCATTCTGATAGCAGTTTAGCCTTTTCGAAAGGCATGCTTCACAACTTTTTTATTGACAGATAATGCATATCCAAATCTTAGTAATCGAACATAGTAATTGAATTAAAGTTTGAGGTTTTACTCGATGATATTATACACTCTAGTGCTGGTGATCCACATTCTAATATGTGTAGCTTTGGTTTTGGTGATTTTGTCCCAAACATCCAAAGGTGGACTGGATGCAAATTTGGGCGGTGCCGCGATGAACGTCTTTGGCGGAAGCGGTGCTTCAAAGTTTCTTAAAAAATGGACTCAGATATTGGGTTTGGCTTTTTTGGGATCGTGCCTCTTGCTCGCCTTTTTGGTGAGAGATATCCGTTCCTCCAATCTGGGCGGTGTCCAAAGACGCCAGGAAAAGCTTGATGCTGGTGAGACAACCATGCCAGCCCAAGAAACTCCTGCCCCAGCAGCAACTGAATAGATTTTTAGCAGAAGTGGTGGAATTGGCAGACACGCAAGACTAAGGATCTTGTGCCTATAACGGGTGTGCGGGTTCGAGTCCCGCCTTCTGCACCAATCATGAATCTCCTCCTGGTGAGGAGATTTTTTTTGTCCATTTTTAGCTACATGTTCCTCTCCCATCACGACTAATCTTTGGGGATTTTTATTTCCCATATTGAGACACATTTAGGCATCCTGACACCAAAAAATCAATAAGAGTTCTTGACAGATTTGTAACTCCTTATTTCTATACTAATCAGAACTCTGTGCGCTGTTTTAGCAAATAGGGCCATGATGTTGTAAATATATAATAAATAAAGATTTAGTGATTTGATATGAGTGGAGGTTTTGATGTTCTCGATGATCCGGAAGAGAAATGGTGATATTGTATCTTTTGATAAAAGCAAGGTAGCCAATGCTATCGCCAAAGCGGGCAAAGCTACGGGTGAATTTGGCCCGGAAATGGCTGAGACTCTCACCATGAGGGTGATCAATCTGTCGCTTCAATTGATAAGCGACGACATCCCAGAGGTGGAAAAGATACAGGACATCGTAGAAGACGTACTTCTCGCCTCCCCCTACAAACGTACTGCAAAGGCTTACATAATCTACAGGGATCAGCATGCCCGGATTCGCGAGCTTGTCTCTACCGCTGGAGTCAATCTGATTGATCAATACCTCGAAAAGCTCGATTGGCAGGTGAACGAAAACTCAAACATGGCCTATTCTCTTCAAGGATTGAACAACTATATTGCCTCTGAAGTCAGCAAAACCTATTGGCTCAATAAAATATACCCTCCCGAGATCCGATCCGCCCATGTAGAGGGGGATATTCATATTCACGATTTGGGCTTACTCTCTGTTTATTGCGTGGGATGGGATCTGATGGACCTTCTAGTTACAGGTTTCAGCGGTGCCGTCGGCAAGATCGAGAGCTCTCCCGCCAAGCACTTCCGCTCAGCACTGGGGCAGATAGTAAATTTCTTCTATACTCTACAGGGAGAAGCTGCAGGTGCTCAGGCATTTTCCAGTTTTGACACTCTTCTAGCCCCCTTTATCCATTACGATCAGCTTTCATACAACGATATCAAACAAGCTCTGCAGGAGTTTGTCTTCAATATAAACGTTCCGACCAGAGTAGGCTTTCAAACTCCATTTACGAATATCACCATGGATTTACTCCCTCCTGCCACCTACAAGGATCAGCCGGTTATCATCGGTGGAAAGCCAATGGACAGGTGCTATTCGGACTTCCAGGCAGAGATGGATATCCTGAACAAAGCCTTTTTGGAGGTGATGATCGAGGGCGACGCCAAGGGTCGCGTCTTCACCTTTCCAATCCCTACCTACAATATCACTAAGGACTTTGATTGGGAGACTGAAACGGTCGGCTTCCTCTGGGAAGCGACTGCCAAATATGGCATCCCCTATTTTTCCAATTTTGTGAATTCTGAGCTGGATCCAAACGATGCCAGATCCATGTGTTGCCGTTTGAGGCTTGATACGCGCAAGCTGGAAGCTCGTGGGGGCGGTCTCTTTGGAGCCAATCCGCTCACTGGATCCATAGGCGTGGTCACCATCAATTTGCCCCGCATCGGCTATCAGGCAGAGTCTGAAGCTGAATTCTTCGACCGGCTGGATCATGCCCTTTTGATGGCTATGCAGAGCCTGGAGATCAAGCGTAAAATACTCGAAACATACACGCAAAGCGGATTGTATCCATATACCAAGTTTTACCTCAAGAGAATCAACGAACGATTTGAGCAGTATTGGAAGAACCACTTTTCCACCATCGGCATCATTGGCATGAATGAGGCTACTATGAATTTTCTTGGGGCCAATATCGGCACCACGGAAGGACGGCAATTTGCCCTCAGAGTAATGGATTATCTGCGTGATAAGCTGATTGGATTCCAGGAAGAAACAGGAAACAATTACAATCTGGAAGCTACCCCTGCAGAGGGCACCAGCTACCGTCTGGCCTTACTGGACAAGAAAAAGTATCCTCAAATAATCAATGCCAATCCGAATTCCGATTCGCCTTTTTACACAAACTCCACCCAGCTGCCAGTAAACTACTCCGATGATGTATTTGAAGTGCTGGATCTTCAGGATGAACTCCAAACCAAGTACACTGGCGGTACAGTTCTACACATCTTTGGTGGCGAGAGAGTAGAGCACCCCAAGAGCATAAAGCAGCTTGTAAAAACCATCTGCAACAACTATCATCTCCCCTATTTCACCTTCTCCCCTACCTTTAGCATTTGCCCCGTGCATGGCTATATCGATGGTGAAGTTGAGAATTGTCCCACCTGCCACAAGACCACAGAAGTGTTTTCCAGAATTGTGGGCTATCTGCGCCCTGTATCGCAGTGGAACGATGGCAAGAAGGCGGAGTTTAAGATGCGTAAGACTTTTGTAACCGAAAATACTCCAAAGGTTCTCGTGCAATGATCATAGGCGGATTCCAGAAGTTTTCCCTGCTGGATTATCCAAACGAGATCTCAGCCATCATCTTCACTCAGGGCTGTAACTTCCGCTGTCCCTATTGTCATAACCCCCAATTGGTAGATCCACACCGCTATACAGAGATCACCTCCGAAGCTGAAGTATTGGATTTGTTGCGCAGCCGAAAAGGTAAGCTGACAGCTGTTACGATCACCGGCGGTGAGCCCTGTCTGCAGCCCGATATCATAGATTTCATATCTAAACTAAAGGATCTGGGATTTCTGGTAAAGCTCGATACCAATGGCTCTTTTCCATCTGTAGTAGCAGAGTTAGCAAAGCGCAAGCTTGTGGACTATTGGGCCATGGATATCAAATCCCCGCTGCCTCTTTACGGGATTCTGACTCGTACGATTGTCAACCCGGAAGACATCCTCCTCAGTATGGAAACAATAAGAGCATCTGGGGTACCATTTGAGTTTCGGACTACCCTCTTTGAAGAACTCCTCACCTGGAATGATGTACTGGCTATCAGGAGTATTCTGAAACCCGGTGATAGCTTGAAGCTACAGCAATGCCGCTATGATAACACGCTGGAAGACTTGGGTAGAAGCATCAGCTCAGACCCCATCAGCAATCCAGAATGCCAGTCTCTGATCCAGTGGGGTGAAGCACACAGGGTGGAGATCGGGATCAGGTAATCCTCCATAACAGATCCACATCTTCAGACAAAGATTTCAAATACACACTTATCGAATTTCAAAACTGATCACAACCGTACTTATGCCCACCCACCACTAACCCCAAGCGATCACAGGCTCACGCTTGGGCCCCATGCCCGATTACTCAATGGTCTTGTAGCAAATAAAAGCCCCCGACTACAAAAGTAATCGGGGGCAGCGTTTATGTCCTCAGATATCTGAGTTACTTATACTCTTCTATTACTTCATCAGAAGCATTTTTCTGGTACTGCTATAGTTCTCTGTATTGAGCTGATAGAAATAGATTCCAGAGCTCACAGCCCTGCCGCTATCGTCGTCACCTTCCCATACGATACTATGATTTCCAGCCTGAGTTGGGGCTGAGAGGAGGGTCTTGACCAGCTGACCTTTCAGGTTATAAATCCTGAGGTTTGCATTGGCGTTTTGGGCCAGATTGAACGAGATAGTCGTCGTGGGATTAAATGGGTTGGGATAGTTCTGAGCCAGTGTGAACGGTACGGCAAGCACGGGATCACTATTACTTACATAGGTATCTGGAGGTGTAGTGGTAAATTTGATCGCCAACCCTGCCTGGAGCGGAGTAGCCGTCGGGGGATAGAAGTTTGCAAACGTATAGGTGAGACCCCTGGTTTGGCTATGGTCTTCGATCCCAACCGTACAGAAGTTCGTGGTGAGGCCAGGATTATCCACGGTGTGATACTGGACCACGATGTCTCCATCGGCGTTATCTTTGGGATAGAGAATGATCTGGAATCTCTCCAGGGAAGCGTTCTCCATCAGATCTATATTGTATTGATTATAGGCATCTTCCCAATCTATGATGTAACGGTTGTTTGGCACGTCATGCCAGTAGGCGATACTGATATCGTTGAAGATACCTGACCCGTCTGGATTGACACCTGTCTTCATACCTTTCAAATCATCCCAGTAGCCAGCAATCATGGCGTTTGGACCCAATGCAGCGGGGATGAAGTGATTGTAAAAATCTGCCATCCAGGTTGCGCCGAATGACATCCAACCGTTTGTGCAAACGGTGATCTGCTGGTAGTCCCTGCCATAGAATCTGAAGGTGAAGGGCAGGTCTATCACTCTGGAGCCATCATCCATATTGAGGAAGATCTCGGCACTGGGATCCACCGGGATCCAGTCGTAAACTGGTGCTTCCGGGAAGCCAACATCGAAGCTATCGTAGGCAAAATAGCCATACTCACAGGGGCCTGTGGGATCCGTCGTGCCTGGATTACCAGCTGTGACAGCGTAAAAGGCTGTAATAGAGTAGTTCTGATTGTCACTCACGGTAAACTTGAGCGGGATGTTGCGTCCGTTATAGGTATCCGGTTGGACATGAATGGTCGTATTTACAGTCTTGGTCTCACCAATGGCAAAGCTACCCAGGTTTACAATTGGGGTAGAAACAGTAGCTGCATTGGTAAGCGAGTAGATTTCAACCTCGGCATTACTGAGAGCTGCTGAGCCGATATTGGTAACTTCAAAGGATATGGGAGAGTCCTGACCAAGCGGAAGCGAGCCGGCATGGTTAATCACCACAAATTCTGCTCCACCGGCTTTCAGCTGGAAGTAATGAACCTTGTTTCCGGGATTGATGGTAGCCGTAAAGGTCATAATATCGCGGGGATGTATCTCAGAGCTGAAGCTGAGAGGGAAGCCTAGAGTCGTCGTAGCGCCTGATCCCAGTGAGGCAATTGTTTGAGTCGCATTGTCAATCTCAACCATATCCTCGTTCTCTGTAGCCAGGGCTACGCTCACATTGGTAAGAGTCCCGGAGCTATAGTTTTTGAAGGTAAGAACCATGTTATTTTCGGTATTTGCGTTGACTGTAGTTCCAGCAAGCGAATTACCTACGATCCCGAGCCCTGCTTCTCCTTCGGGAGTGAGGTTTGCAACCAGAGGAACCCAGTTTGCCTTGGTGATAGTAACTCTGAAGTTTCCTGCTTCTTCTGGATTCATAGGCAGGATAGCAAGCCCGTCCTCGATGATCGTATAGCTGAAGTCTTGAAGGTCTTTACTGCCGGTAACCACTGCCCCATTGAGATGAGGAGCAACTATCCGGACGTGTGAATCGGATTGGGTAAAGGTGAGACCGCTGGCTATGACATTAGAGGATATAACGTTCGGTTCCAAAATCCACATATTCATGGAGGGATCGGAAAGGATGTTGTACACCCGGAAATAGAATTCCACGTGATCTGCCGGTCCTTGATTGTTGGGGAAGTTGTTGTAAAGCTCAATCTTGCCAGCAAGGACAGATGAGCCGAAGATACGGGTATGGTAATCATGGATACCACGCATCATACCTGTGGAAACTGAATTGTTAAATCTAGTCTTGGTATGCAAATCAGAGGGGCCCACGAAGGCTACACAACCGGCAGCAGAAGTGGGAGTTCCCATGCGCATCCATCTCTCACCAAAGCTGGGGTTCACGTTATTTGCAAAGTCACCAGTGTTACAGACAATGGAATAGACCATGGGCAGCTTGGGACCGTTAAACGTGTTATTCAGGTCTGGAATATGAAAGTAAGGATAATGCCAGCCATTGGCATCTCCCCAACCGCGATACATAATGATCTGGACACCCTGGTTTATAGACTGTTGGATCAGAGAGGTACCGGGATATGTGGGTGGATAAAATACTGTATCTACAGCAGTGTACCCATATTCCAGCATCCTTTCGCGAACTGATCGAGACATCTGAACCGGTGTGATCGGTCTGAGATTACCTTCGGCCCAGTTACCAGCTACAAAAAGACCTTTCTTCATCCAGTTTGTGTCTGTCATAAAGGGGCTTCTTTCGTAGTTTATGGTCTTGTTTCTCATGGTTAGAAACTCGTTACGCTCTCCAAAAGAGAATCTGCCAACCAGCATATCAGGGAAATAATCGTTGCCTTCGATAATGGCATAATGATTATCATCGGCGTTGAACTCTCCAGTATCGGGTGAGGGGTGCATATTGGTCGGGATAGCAAAGCTACCATTCACATCGCCGAGGAGCAGGAGATAATCGCAATGAAACTCGTTGTAATGGCTGATAATATAGTTCTTTATCTCTGCAACGGTATTACCGATATCCTGTTTGTAGGCTACATACACATCGAAACCGCGGGATTTTTTCCACGTGACAAAAGGCTCCATATCAGGTTCCAGAGCTGTATGACTGATGATCAGCATCTTGGGTCTGCTATAGGGAAGTCCGCGCAGATAAGAGGTCTGGTAATTTGAAGCAAGCTGTTCGTAGGCACTTACAAAAGCAGGGGAAATACTTTGGGGAATCGGAACAGAATCGCTGTATTCGATCGTGTATTCAATGTCGTTCAGAGTCATGATCGTGTTCCCAACCCGCTTCTGAGTCTCAATCCGCACCGTATGTGCAGTCATTTCCCGAAATTGGATTACAGAGCTGATACTGGCGTCTTCTGTGGATCTCTCCTGGCTGTCATATAGATAGTTGCCAGCGGTATCGAAGACACGCCAGGACATATGTTGCACTTGCAAGCTTGCATTTCTAAAGGGCATGGCATAGGTTCTGGAGATCATAGTAACGGGCTCATCTCCATCTTCTGTGGGGACAAAATCCATTAGCGGAGTGCTGCGTATATTGTCTATCTGTACAGACAAACTGGACGCACCAGTTAATATGCTTTCGATTGGTGTCGCGATCATCGCAACGCTTATAATGAGCATCATGCTCAATATTAAATATCTCATTAATTCCTCCCAAAGGTATCTCGCCTTGAAGTATGCAAGATCCATTCCATCGCACCTGTTTAAAGAGTGCAAAGCTTCCA
>CAZZCS010000009.1:0-38719 GCA_964652645.1 uncultured Candidatus Cloacimonadota bacterium
CTTCCGTAGAGGAGCCGCCACAGCCATTGAAGCCATTGCCGATGGCAGGCTTGCTGCTCAGATGATAGACGTGTATATCCAGGGTAAAGAGCTAAAGCCTCTTGCACCACGCTTCGATTCCAAAAAAGCACAAAAGATTTCCGAAGTGTCCCCCACAGAATACGAGCAGTACGAAAAAGTCGCCAGAGCGCATATGCCAGTGCTGACAATCCTCGAAGCCACTACTACTTTCAATGAAGTCGAGCTTGGCTACTCTGAAGCCCAAGCCAAGACAGAGGCCGAACGCTGCCTCGAATGCGGCTGCCAGGTAAACGAGACTTGTTTCCTGCGCGAGTATTGCACCGATTATGGCGTCGAGGCCTCGCGCTTCATCGGCTCGATCGGCAAGCATCCAATCGATTATAGCCACCCCTTCATCCTCCGCGATCAAAACAAATGCATAAACTGCGGACGCTGCATCCGGACTTGTGCCGAGATCCAGGGCGCAGCAGTTCTTGGATACATCTACCGTGGTTTCCCGACCCTGGTAGCTCCGGAATTTGGAGAATCCTTGACTCAGACCAGCTGCGAGAGCTGCGGCAAATGCGTAAATGTATGCCCTGTTGGCGCTCTTACCGAACGCAATCTGCATTACAAGCTGAATCCCCTGGATAAGACCAAGACCGTTCAAAGCTGTGGCTTATGCGGCACTGGTTGCAGTATCCTGGTGGAGAGCCAGACCACCTCAGTCGTCAGAATCACCACTCCTGAAGAGGAGGAAGGCATTGGTTTCAACGGACGTAACCTCTGCTTCAAAGGACGCTTTGGCTGGCAGGCTTTGGATCACAACGATAGAATCAAATCGCCTCTCAAGAAGACTTCAGGTGGCTACACAGAGATTAGCTGGGATCAAGCATCAGAGCTGATCGCCCAAGAGCTAAAGACCTGCGAACAAAAGCGCTTTGATATCTCGCCCAGCATCTGCCTGGAAGAGATGCTCATGCTCAAAACTGCTGCTAAAAATGCCAGTGCAAAGTTCTCAGCCTCAGCTTACCGTCCCTTGTTTACAGACAATCTGATCAATCTGGCCCCGACTGAGGAGGCATACTCCCAGCTGGACGATTTTGATGAGTACGTCGTAATCGGGCAGATAAGCCACACTTTGAGAACCATGCTGCGCCTCAGGCAGTTGGGAGGTAAAAAACTGGTGCTGATCAAAGCCTCCGAATCTAGCTTCAATCGTTTTGCCGATGCTGTTTACCCCAATCTGGCAGCATTGCCCCTGAATGAAAAGCAGCTCTTTGTATACAATGTAAATAGCATTTGCGAGGGTGGCATGTACCGGATCTGGTCTACAGCCCAAGCCTACCGGAGTGACGGCCAAAACATCCTGGTAACCAGCGAATACCCAAATTACTATGGCATGCTGGCTATCAAGCCAGACTTCAATCTTCCCGCTATCAGTGACTTTGTGCTATCCTATGGCAGCAGCGGAAACACTGCCCGGGCAAGTAAATTCTCTATAGTAGTATCGACTCATCTGGATCCTGACTGCCAGGCAGATTTGATCCTGCCACAGCCCAGCTACCAGGATATCGAAGGTACTGCTCTGGCAAACGGAGCTCTGGTCTGCAGATATGGCAATCCCTCCCAATCCGACCTGATCAACCATATCATGAAGCTCTTCTACGAGCAAGGCTGGATCCACCCCAATAGCGCCGAGATAAACTTCTGGAATGAAGCAGTCGATAAGCTCCTGACAGAGCTCACTTCCTATAAACCTGAAATGTTCGACCCATCTAGAGTTGATCCCCAAAAACTGAATGAAGATGTCGTGCAAGTGGATTCGATCCTGTGCAGAAAGATGCAGGACTTGTACGAGGAAAGAAAGACCCATAAAGGGTTCTAAGCCTATAGATTAGAAATTGTACCGGAGCACGCCTGTAGCGCCGGCGAAAACCGAGTTCTCACAGAGACTCACCGTGGCTCTGTGGGGGGATAGATTGGCGGCACAGCGACCGCATGAACAATAGAAAAAGCCCAAGGCCTTAGCTTTGGGCTTTTTTGTGTCTAAAGAACATTGCACTCCATACCCTTATGTTTCGCTTCGTCTTGGCCTCAAGTTCGCCTCGAGATGCTCTCGAGTACTCGAGGCCATCTCGAGGCGAACCCGAGGCTAAAGTGAGGCCAAAGATCTGGAGCGCTATAAGCAGGACAGCTTGAATCTACAAGCCATCTGGCCAGATCTTGCTGCCATAAGAGATTATAGGGGGAGATTTATCCGCTTGCCGAGTTTGGCAGATTGGTAGATCGCCTGGATGATCTCGACTGATTTTCTGCCGTCTCTACCGTCAGTAGCGGGGATGGCCTTCTTCAGGAGCACATCGGTGACATTACGGTAGTAGGGTCCATGTCCAAAGCCGTAAACGTTTGGTGGTTGATAGTTTGCATCCAGGGCGATACGGTCGTCGTCGTCGTATTCTTCAAAATCCCATTTTTCTATCTTGTTTACTGCTACTCCACCTACTTTGACGGTACCTTTTTCACCGATGATAGTGATCGATCCTTCAAAGTTCTTGGGATAAGTGAGCATGGTTACGTTCATAGTGGCAATGATGCCGGATCTGAATTGGAGGATGGCACAGCCTGTATCCTCGGCTTCGATTCTACGAGCCATAGTGGAGGTGGTTGCCACCACAGAATCGACATTACCCAGGAGCCAGTACATGGCATCTACGTAGTGGCTGGCCTGGTTCATAAAGGCTCCGCCGTCAAATTCCCAGGTTCCGCGCCATTTCTCTGCGTCGTAGTAGGCTTGGGGTCTCTGCCAGAAAACGTTTGATTGGGCCAGGTAAATCCTGCCAAAGCGGTTTTTATCCACTGCTCTCTTGAGGAGCTGGAGGGTGGCATTCAATCTATTCTGTTTGACTACGAAGAGCTGTACATTGTTTTTATCACAAGCCTGGATCAGCTTGTCGGCTCCTGCAATATTAATCGCCATGGGTTTTTCAGTGATGACATGGATTTTGTTATTGGCCACATCGATCCCACATTGGGGATGCAATCCGCTGGGAGTGCAGATTGTAACTGCATCAAGTTGTTCTTTTTCCAGCATTTCCTGGTAGTCTGTATAAAAATTTGGCACATCGTATTGTTTGGCTGCTGCTTCTGCCTTTTCCGGGATGATATCTGCCACTGCCACATAAGAGGCTTCAGGGATCTGGGCTACAGATTCAAAATGATTTTTTGATATGCGTCCACAACCTATCAAACCAAAACGTAACTTCTTCATGAGAACTCCTTTTCGTGCTATATCTCTGATCTTCATATTTATAGTAAGTGAATTGTACAGACCATAACGCCGATAACAGATAATCTGTCAAACTGTTTTTTGCCAATGGACATAAAGGGTACAAAAGTCTTGACACAATGCCGGAGCAGAGGAAAGCATGACCCCCGTGGCTGAAACTCGCAGCTTGTCTTGCAAGATCTTGACAATCTGAACGTTACGATCATAAAACAGAGGTATATTGATGGATAAGAAGAGGTTACTGATCATCAGCAGTTTGTTCCCCAATCCCCAAAACCCAAATCGTGGGACTTTTGTGCTGGAGCAGGTTCTTGAGCTGGCCAGGGACTACGAAGTCCGGGTGATAGCCCACGAGATATCTACCCAGCGGGAGCAACAGCGTTTTATCAGGCAGGGCATTACTGTCGATTACCTCCGCTATCCCCTTCTTTTGAAGGCTTTCCCCAGCGCTCTTATCACCTTTAGGCTGTTCTGTCTGCCCCACATTAGGAGGATTGTTCAGCACTGGAAGCCCAATCTCGTGCATATCCACGATTATGCGCATATCCCTGCCCTGTATTGGCTGGGAAAATGGATGCCAGCTCAAGGGATAGATAGCTATCTAACTCTGCACAATCTCAAGAGCCTCCCAGGGCAGATGAATCAACCCTCTACGGACTTCATCTATGCCTCCACTCTGGGCAAAGCACTCTCGCCCTGGAAGCGGATTTTTGTCGTGAGCAACAAACTGCAGGATGTCTTAGCGAAGTACAACCCAAGAATAGAATTCATCGGTAATGGGATCCGGGACATAGAGCCAGAGCTATCGCCTGAATCAGGCATTATCACCGGCTTCCTCTCCGGTGCAGAATTCAGCATCCTGAGCGTGGGAAATCTGATCGAGACAAAAGGGTTTTCTCTATTGATAGCGGCTGTCGCAAATCTAAAGGCTTCAGGCCTGGACATCAGACTGGTGATCGTGGGAGAAGGCCCGCAAAGAGCTCAGCTAATAGAGCAATGCAAGAGGCTGGGTATAGAGGACAACACCCTGATCCACAATCAGATTGAAAATAAGGTGCTCAGAGGCATCTATGCGGAGTGTGATCTCTTTGTCCTGCCCAGTTTTAGCGAGACTTTTGGCATAGTATATCTCGAGGCCATGTATGCCGGGGTACCTGTTATTGCAGTAAAGGGAGAAGGGATCTGGGGGCTGTTTGAAGAGGATAGGGAAGCTTTGTATGCCGAGCCCCGTAGTATCACAGATTTGGAAGCTAAGATCAGGTATGTAATCGCAAACCCCAAGGCTGCCAGTGAGATGGCATACAAAGCTCAGCTAAAAGTAAGAAAAGACTTTATGTTGGACAAGCTGGTCTCACGGCTGCAGGCTCATTATGAGAAGCCTGCCCAATCCAAACGCTGCATAATGCATATTCCGTGGCAACTGATCGATGAATCTGTCTCAGCTTCGGAGATTCGCCCCATCAAAATGCTTCAGGCCTTTCAGGATAACGGCTACGAGGTTTTCTTTGTGACTGGAGATGCAAAGACACGGCAACTGCGTATCAATCAGCTCAAACAGAATTTGGCTAGTGGAATCAAATACGACTTTCTGTACTCGGAATCATCTACCCTGCCCATGATGCTTACGGATACACATCATTTGCCTACCCGTCCCTTTACAGATCTCAAACTATTCTCGCTGTGTAAGAGAAACTCCATACCGATCGGGCTGTTTTATAGAGACATGTATTGGGCTTTTAAGGGGATCAACAGGTTCGGATTGCTAAAGCATTGGTTCTCAAAGGGATTCCACATTCTAGATATCTACATATACAACCTGTATCTGAATGTATTTTTTGGCACGACACCAGACAGAGAATTCATGTTTGATCTTTTAAAACCGTTAAAGAGGAGTCTGCCCTATTATGAACTGTATCCCGGCTCGGTTCCTCTGGTACAGAAATCTGATCTGATTCCAGAAAGCTTTATCTTTATTGGCAGCATAAAACCTCCCCTTTATGACTTACGTGTCGTACTGGAAGCGTTTGTCAAGTTCCCACATCTGAAACTTACGATTTGTACTACAAAAAAAAACTGGGAATTACACTCTGCATACTATGAACCTTTCATGTCTCCCAATGTGGAGATCGTGCATCTTGTCGATGAAGAAGCCCAGAGGATTATCGGGGTTTCTCAATATGCGTTTAGCTATTTTCCTGATGATGCGTATAGAAACTATGCCATGCCCTTCAAGATTTTTGACTATATGAGCCATGATATCCCCGTGATTTGTAACGAAAACGACGCTACTGGCACTTTTGTCCGTGAAGCCAAAACTGGCTTTGCGATCCCACACTCAAAGGAAGCACTGGCAAGCTTTTTGTCCAACCTCCCCTCAGAGGAGAAGTACCAGGAGCTACGTAAACACATAGCCCAGGTGAAGACCGAACACACCTGGCAAAAAAGAGCTGAGTTTGTAGCAAGCACCCTTACTGCACAAAGAAGAGAACTATGAATATCCTGTTTGTAACTACTACCCTCGATAAAGGCGGTGCTGAGCAGCTTTTATTGGAGATAATCCGTTCCCTGCATCTGACACATCATATCGAAGTGCTATATTTCAAGGGAGAAGGAACTCTGGTTTCAGACCTGCAAGAGCTTGGCATTGAAGCGATTCGGTTCAAGCCCGGGAGTCTGGCAGATCTGGCAGCCCTTCCGCGAAAGATTTCAGGAGTCTTTAGAGGGCGCGATCATACCGTCGTCCAGGGCTGGATGTATCATGGAAATATGCTAGCTTTGCTGCTGCACAAGCTCTATCCCAAAAGAAGTAAGCTCTATTGGGGAATCCATCATTCTGCCTACGATTACACACCTGGATTGAACAAGAACTATCTCCTCCTGAGGTTGTCTGCACTGCTTTCTGGGATACCGGCTCAGAATGTTTTTGTAGCCGATCACAGTAAAGCAGAGCATCTTCACAGGGGCTATACCAAAGCTAATTCCATCACGATCTTTAATGGCGTGGATCCTGAGAAATTCGCCTTTAGGGTGGAGGCAAGAGAAGCAATTCGCAAAGAGCTAGGCATTCCATCCGATAGCTTTGTAATAGGAGCCGTGGGCAGAAATCACCCTGTAAAAGACTATTCTACCTTCTTCAAAGCCGTGAAGATCCTGATCGGCCGCTATCCCGATCTGCATGTCATTGTGGCCGGAAGGGGCTTTGACCTCTCAAACTTTGCGGATGAGCTGGGCTCAATGGCAGAAGATGACAGTGCTAGAATCCACCTGCTAGGTGAACGAGCTGATGTCCCGCAAGTGATTTCAGCCCTCGACCTACTGGTACTGACCTCCATTTCCGAATCGTTCTCCCTGGCTGTGCTGGAGGCACTATCGACAGAACGCTGTTGCGTATGCACAGATATTGTCTGGATCAAAGACGATTTTCCCAAGGCGATCAAGACCTTTGTGCCAGGACACTACGAGGAACTGGTAAAACTGGTTGAGAGCTTTATCAGCATGCCAGCTGAAGCCAGATCCAGGATTGCAAAGGAAGCTAGAAATGTCCTGCGCTCAAAATATACCCTGAACAATACCATTGCCAGCTATGAATCGATGTGGCAGCAAGGGGAAGTAGTGATACCTCAAAAAGTCAAAACAAAAAAGATTATCCGCCTCATCTCGAGGCTCAACATCGGTGGACCTGTGATCCACGTGACTCTACTGAACAAACACTTTAATAATCGGAAATACAGCAGCACTCTGGTGACAGGTATCCACTCCGAAAACGAAGGTGACATGAGCTATCTGGCCAGCCAGTACAATGTAGAACCCATTGTCTTGAAGGGGCTTGGCCGGGAGATTTCGCCTCTGGACGATCTGAAAGTGCTCTTTCAACTCATCTGGCTCTTCCTGCGTGAGAGACCAGATATCGTCCACACACACACTGCCAAGGCTGGCACGCTCGGACGCCTGGCAGCATTTATCACCCGCGTTCCTCAGGTGTATCACACCTTTCATGGACACGTCTTTGAAGGCTATTTCTCACCTCTGAAAACCAGGATATTCATAATGATAGAGAGATTCCTGGCCTTGTGCTCCACAGGGATTATCGCTATCTCCAAACAGCAAAAGAAAGATCTGGTTCGCTTCAAGATCGCTCCTGCCCAAAAGATTAGCGTCGTCCCCCTGGGATTTGACTTTGGCAGAATCCTGCCTGTCGATCCTGAATCCTGCCTCAGAAAAGAACTGAATATCCCGGAGCATAAGATAGTGGTCGCCATCATCGGCAGAATCACCCAGATCAAAAACCACGCTCTGTTTTTCCGTATTGCCTATGAAGTGCTAAAGCTCACGGATAAGGTTCATTTCCTGGTCGTCGGCGATGGCGAATTGAGGCAGCATTACGAATCTGAAGCTCAGAGACTGAAGATTGCGCAACACGTGAGCTTTACTGGCTTTATCACAGATCTGAAGCTCATCTATGGCTCTGTGGACATGGTCGTCCTGACCTCGCTAAATGAGGGCACTCCTGTATCCCTTCTGGAGGCGATGGCTTGCCGGAAGATCGTTCTGACCACCAAGGTGGGCGGAGTCTCAGATTTCATCGAGAACGGGGTCAACGGCTTCTACTTCGATTTTGACGCGGACAAGTTTCGAGACGTGATCCTGGACTATGTAGCCAATCCTGCCAGATATGCAGCTATCGGAGCCAGGGCAGCAGACGATATCCTCCGAGGGTATAACAAAGGCCGATTGTTTGCAGATCTGGAGAGTTTGTACAGCAAAGTCTAGCCTCTACTCGCAGTATATCAATATGATATACAAGCGTTTTGGAGTAAGCGCGTAGAAGGCACTAAGTATATACACTACAACACCATACAGTTTCGTTTTCAATTGGAATCAGTTTTGCTCTAGCTAAGGTGTTGGTAGAGTAAAAAAACGAAGAGGTGAAACGATGAAAAGCCCGAAAATTATCTCCGTACTGGCCTTGTTGCTGGTTTTAACAGCAGGCCTATTTGCTCAGGAGGTGGATGATAGGCTTCCGGTCGCAATCAAGCAGTTTGTCCAAGCTTGGAATGCGAAGACCTTCCACATAGTAGAGCCATACATTTCCAGTAGCTTTGAAATCTCTGGCGTTCCCAAGGACTATACAAAACAGGCTCTGGAACGTGTATTTGCTCAGATTCCACATAAGATAGAAAAGATCAGTCTTTTGGGCGAGGAGCAGACCAGGATGGGCCTGAAGTACACGGTGCTGGTCGAGCGTCCAGACTCCAGCAGAGAGATCGATTTTGTGGTCTGGAAGGATGGCAAGATAGTATCTACTACGCTTTTCCAGGCATCTGTAAAATCCGTCTCGCAAGCCAAAATGGAAACCGCAGCAAGTTTCAAAACTGTCCCTTTCACTCTATACGACCGCATGATCTTTGTCCCTGGTGAAATCAATGGAAAGCCGGTTGACTTTCTTCTGGATAGTGGAGCCCCAATCTTTGTGCTCAACAGCAAGTATGACAGGCCTGAAAACATGGTGTCTGTCTCTGCCTCCAAAGGTGTAGGCGGTTCCATCGAAAATGTGGGTACCAGGGAGATCCAAAGCCTGATCTGCGGTGGTGGACAGTATAAAGATTTTGATGCTATCTCGATGGATCTGAGTCACTTGGAAGAAAAGCTGGGACGCAGTTTTGCGGGATTGATCAGCCAGGCAGAGCTCGAGCCATACGAAACCATAATCGACTACAACAAGCAAACTATCTATCTCTATGCTTTGGATGAACATGGTGACCGGATCGAAGATAATGGCCAGAACAAACAGAAATCCGTTATTCCATTCGATCTACAGGGGCATATACCCGTGATCCCTGCCAGGATTGGGAAAGTGGATCTGAATTTTGGTCTGGACACTGGGGCACAATCCAATCTCCTGGACAAGTCCCATTTTGATAGTGTAAAGAAACTGGTCTCCAGCACGGAGGTTGATACCGTGATTGGAGCTGATGCAAATGCTATGGATGCCATTTCAGGAACCATCAAATCCACCCGAATCGCCAGGAAGAATTACAACAAGATGAGGTATGTATTCTCAGACATCTCGCACCTGAATGACGCTTACAAGACCGAAGTGCATGGCCTTCTAGGCTTTCCCTTCCTATCCCAGAAGACGTTTGGAATCAATTATCGCAAGCGGGAACTGAAGCTCTATTAGCCGCAAACCGCAGAACGAACAAAAGGCGCAGGATAGCATCCTTGCGCCTTTATCATATAAATGAGTAAGTGTATCTACGAGATCTGGATAATTCTCTCTATCGTAGGTTTCATCTCAAAGACGATTCTCAGGAGCCCGTTGTCGTAGGTTACCACCGGGTTTTCCTTGTCAAGCGAGACATCCGGGAAAAACACTCTGCGGTCGAATCTTCCCGTCTCAATTTCCATGTTGTAATAGCAGGAGACGCAGTCTGTATTTGAAAGTCTCCGCTCACCTGCAATCCGGACAAATTCCTTTGTGACGGAGATACTTATCTCATTTTTGCAGACTCCAGCCAGCTCCACCAGGATCACCCAATGATTATCGATCTGAAACACATCGCATTTGGGATGCCAGATATCGTCGATAGCGTCTTCAATCGCAACCGGTGAACCTGTAAGAGTGGAGACTTCTCCGATTATTTTTAGCATCTCTCTCTGGATGCCAATGAGGTTATCAAAGATCTTATCTCTCATAGCTTTACCGCCTAATACTCGCTGCGCTCAACAAAGGTGAAGATAATCTCTGAATCGGGCTTGATTTCCATTTCGAATTTGGCTTTGAGCTCGTTATCGACGTTGAACTTTGGTTCCCTGGATACGATGCGGGTATTGGCATTAAGCTGATGGATCACGTCGATGTTCTTGGTCTCCTTGGAGTTGTTGCGCAGAGTTACCTGGATAGTTCGTTCCGAGACTCTATTAGATATAGTCTTTTGGTCTTTCATCAGCGTTCGACCCACCAGGTCAAAGGCCTTTCCAGTCGTGATGCGTACTGTTTCATTGCGACCTGTATGCTTGATCTGATCCTCGCCTATGAATTCGAGATTTTTGTCTGTATCCTCTTTATAGACTTTGATTACGCCCTTGGGCAGAGGAATCCCAAGCCCATTCTCGGTCTTGTTTTCAAAGCTGATAATGCTCTGGACTGCATCGCTATAAACATTATATTCGTAAATGCCTTTTGCTTTGACGGTCTTGGTGGGAAAGAGCTGGATCTGCTTGGTCTGGTTGTTTGCAAAAGACACTTTTTCGTCCAGCGTGTACATGTGAAAGTCGTGGAAAGCCTTTTCTTCAAAACTGGGAGCAGCCATACCGGACATCAACACATTAGCATCTTCAATGGCTCTGCCCCTGCCATAACTCTTGTAAGTCTCGCGGATTTTATTTACTTCTCCGGCAATGAGTTTGAGGTTTACATTGTCAAACCCACGTCCGCTTTTATTGTCGATTGTTACCCAGGAATTGAGGATCAGGTTCTTCTCGTCCCATACCGTGTTATAGGTCACGTTCCAATTGAAACCACCAGTCAGGTAGGTGAGTTGGATTGGGTATTTTCCTTTTTTGGGAGCGATCAGAGACCAATGCAGGGTGGGCTTGGTATAGAAGTTTGAGGGCAGCTCTGCCAGACGTATGAGCTGCATGTCGGCCCGCACCACCAGAATCAGCTTGTTTGTGTTCTTTTCGATGATCCCGATACTGGTACCGTCAAAGAACTTCATCGTACCCGTATAGGATGCTTGATCCTTGGTGACCACGTTGACTTCTCTATCTATGTACTTGAGCAGGATATTGTTTGTCCCCGCAAGGTCGTACTCGTAGTTCTGCTCGGCGATCGTAATCTTATCCTTGAGGGGCGTTACGATTACCGAAGCAGGTTCGATCTGCGAAGTTATGTTATCGAAGTTGTAGCTCTGACGACCGCTATTGAGCTCCAAATCAAATCTACTACGCACCAAGGATAGATCATCGTTGTAGATAGTCAGCCATTCCTCGTCTGCAAAGAGCGACAGACAAAGGGTTAGTAGCAGTGCTATTAGAATTATTCGGTTCATCTGAACCTCCTATTTGTCTCCAAGGTTGATAATGGGAGCTTCCACCGGAGTTCGCTCGAAAGATCTTGTTCCGGTAAAGTACTTCTGTTTTTCGATCAGGTAGTTTGCCACCTCGCCATAGCCCAGCTCATTAGCCAGATCCAGGGCAGTCTTATCGTTTATGTTTTTTTCCTCAAGATCGGTCTCCGGGGTTATTATTGCATTGATGCAATTTATGCAGCCACCGTGAATTCCGTACATCAGAGCCGTCATCTTGCTGTTGTTTTTCAGATTTGGGTTTGCGCCCCGCCTTACCAGCATTTGCACGGCATCGAAATTGCGATAATAGGCCGCATACATCAGAGCAGTAGAGTTATCCGCATCTGCAGCATTGACATCCGCACCACCTTTGATGAGAATGTCCATAATGGCGGCCAGGTTCTTTTCGGCGGCAAAGATCAGGGCTCTATCGCCGTTTTGATTGGGGGTATTTACATCAAATCCTGCATCGACAAAGCGTTGCACCACTTCTGTGTTTCCTCTTTGGACATAGCTGATAAAAGCCTCTACTGTAAAGGGTATATCGTACATTTTCAGGTTTTCTCTGGCTCTACGTGCTTTGGCTGTTTCTTTTGCTGCCAACATGCATGATAGAGACAGGATGATCAGGATCAGGATTCCAAACTTTGTATTTCTCATTATTCACTCCACAATGATATCTGTCTTTTGGGTACCTGTATTTTGCAAATTGCCAGATGTCAAGTACAAATTATTGCTTCTTTCGGAATGATTTTTGATTATACTGATTTATCATGGAAATGGATTGTAAGAAGTGTTTCAAAATCCATACAATCCAGTGGGGAGGACAGATGAAAGACCCGATTTTCAACAGGAACATACGACTTCTTGCGCTGCTGGCAGCATTGTTTATCGTCGTGTTTACAGTAAGTTGCGACAGGCGCACGAGTAACCCCTTACGGCCGGATTTTAACAGCCAGACCTGGCTGGACAGCTTTGATTATGCCCTAAGCATAGGAGTGATCAATGCCAAGGATCGCAGTTCTTCTCAGTTGCGTTCCAAGACAGAGCCCATCTCGCCCACTCTCAGTCTCAATGGCAATGCTGCCATCCAGGGCGAAGTATCGTTTAATGACCTGGACGAATACTGGTATGTCAGCTTCCCCTTTTCCAGTGCTTTCGCAGGATCTGTGGTGGAGTACGAGCTCAATTTCTCTGGTAAGCGCTATACTGGTAACCTGCTGATCCCCACATCTTTAAGTGTAGCATTCCCCTTCTTTCAGGGGCAATTCGACTACAGCTTTTCCTGGGCAACAGCCACAAATCCTCACACCTTTGTGCTTGCTCTGGACTACATATACAACAACGAATTCAAATATATCCGAAGACAGATTATTGGCAATCAACGTTCTCATACCCTCAGCAAGTCCCTCTGGAGTGGCAATGCCATCGACGTCCAGAACCTCAATCTCCGTGCTATAAACTACAGCACCAAGACGAAGAACATGATCGTTTACGCCCAGGTCTCAGCCTCCTAGCCCGAGCCAGGCTGCTTGCTTCCCGAAGGAAGATAGACTACTGAGACGTTAAACAGAAGCTGACCATAGAACTATATGGTCATCCTTTGGTGATCTATAAGAATAACTGGAAGGAGCCCTACTGGAGGACTCCTTCAGCTTCTTGTGAGCAAATGAGGTGCTACTCTATATCCTGCTACAAAGCTTTATTGATCCTATTTCAGCATCAGGGTCCTGACAGCGCTGGATCCGCTTCTGGTCTTGAGCCTTACAAAGTACAAACCTGAAGGCAGTTCCTTGCCGTTGTCTTGAGTTCCATCCCAGCTTCGAACGTAATCTCCCGCCTGGAGAGCACCATCGAACAGCTTTCTGACCCTCTGGCCCCGAGTGTTGAAGATCTGAATGGAGACATCACCCGGTTCGGACAGAGAGAAGGCGATGTTTGTACTGGGATTGAAGGGATTGGGGAAACACTTCAGGTTTTGCACGACTGCTGGGAGAGGCTCTTCGGGAGTGCTCGTTGGATCCATATATCCTTCCAGGACAGCACTTTCCAGATATACATTCTCATAAAAAGCTCCCACCTTGAACTGATAGTTCGTTCCCAAGCTCAGGTCTCCCAAGGAAAAGGTATATACATCACCAGGCAGGTTTATAGACTGCCATTCATTATCCGGAGCATCGTCTGCCTTGTATTTCAGGACAAAGAGATCTGGGGTCTGATAGGAATGCCAGTCCAGACGGATATTAGCTGGAGCCTCTGCAGTGCTGCGATACAAATAGGGAATGCAAGTAGCATCCAGGTAATCGTTTAGGACGTATCCACTGTTTATAAAGGCTTCGATAAACTGGGATGCCTGCTTGAGATCGTCGATGCTATCTCCCACAAACATGATACTATAAAAGGAGAAAGCTTCGCCAGGCTGGAGGTGAAAACGTCCTTCCGGTTCTGGATCGGCAGAAGTGGGCTGGGCGGCATGAATCACATTGAGAAACCTGGTATCGTTGGGTAGCGGCTGCTCATATTCAGTCTCTCCACCTTGGGGGATCATGCTGATGAACTTGTTGTAATTGGGATTTCGACCAGAGCTCAGCCAGTATTTCTCGTTTGGCGTCTGCCGGGGTGAGTACTGCGGATGTAGCTGCGTGGGATGCCAATCGTCCGGGCCGTCGCCGACTCTCCAAAACCAACATTGCCGCTGGGCATCAAAAGCGCTTGTCATCAGCTTGTTTGCCAGCATGTATGGAGTCTGGATAGTACTATTGTCTCCCTTTCTGGTATAGGCAAAATTGTAGCCAGCTCCCATCACGTAGCCACTCACATCCTCGGCTTGAATCTCGTTCTCTGAGCCACCGATATCTGCATCGACAAAGTACGAAACTGTAAGATCCATCAGCTCGTCGAGCTCATTACAGTTGTAAACAGTGTATTTCGTTATGACAAAATCCGCATAAGACTGCAAACTCCAGGCATAGCTTTCCTGGTGCATAGCCAGTCCCAGGGGGTAGTGCTCGCTCAGATGCCGTGCGGAGCCAAAATCGCGCTCCTCCTCCGTCCCAAAAGGACAGAAGTCGTAGTAATATGCGCTCAGAGTCTCAAGCCCGGGGGTATTGAACTCGTAATCCTGTGGCACACTGAAGAGGTATGAACCTTCTGGATCCGGGTACTCGAACTCCCGCGGAGCGGGATAGCCCAAAACGCTCAAGAACACTCTGTCTTCAGCATTCAGAGGGTTTTCTGGAATCAGGGGATTATAGGCAGGGAGAAACTCGTACAGATCTCGGTCTCCATCGAATCCCACAGTTGTGAGAGTATCTATCACGGGTTTCAGATTGGGAGTCCACAGGGGATCATCCTGGATGACCGTCTGGTTCAAATCGAATGTTGGCATAGAGTGAAGCCAGTAGAGCAACTGCCCTTCGGAATCTCTCCTGTGTCGTTTGGCAGAGATCCAGGGTGCGGCCTTGCTGAGCATCGAGATGGAATCATCGCTCCACCGTGGGTATTGAAGCGCATTGATGCTACCAAAATTGGTTTGCATCAGGATCAAATTCCCTGCTACATGTGATTGCCCGGACAGCATCCGTTCCTCTCCCACTGCTGCGGAGAACAAAGATTGGCAAGTCCAGATCATTAGCAGTAGCAGGAGTAAGATAAGAGTAGACTTTTTCATGATATCACCTCTTGTATATTCCTTTGTACATTAGAGCACATCTACGCTTATTGTTTGTTTCAAACAAAGCTAATATGCTGTATTATATACAAATAACGATATCAAGACCTGGGGGGCTAGTTCTCGTTTAAATCTGGATCCAGAATGACTCCACCAGGTTTTCTGAGCAGCTCGATTATCTCCTTCCTCGACAGATAACACTTTCCCTTCTCGATGGGTAGTGGGCCTGCTTTATCCATACTAATCATACCCATAGGTTTGAGCTTTTTGCAGGAGGAGATCCGGATCTGATTGGATCTATTCGTCTGAATCCCGACTCTGTAAAAAGCTGGTATGCCCTTCGGTGTAGCATCTAGAAAGCTCAGGGCATATTTGTTTACACCATCCATGCAAATGCCCCATTCTGATATAGCTCTCAGGTCTTTGAGGGTTTCACACACAAGCTCTTGTTTATCACTGGGACAATACTTCTTCATCTGCTCCAGATTGCCATTAACTGCATAAGTGGTAAGGGTTTTCATAAATTTCTTCAGATTGATCAGTTGCCTGAAGTTCAAAATTCCAGGGGTTCCTTCCCAGCCCTGCTCTCGGAGATAAGCAGACTTTAGGTTGACGTGGATCCTGTGTTTATGCTCTCTGGCTGTTTGGTAGCTGATCCCCGAGGCCTCTGCATAGAGCTTGAGATTGGGATAGCGTTTGATCCTGATAAAAAGTCCATAATCCCTTGGGCTCAGGAGCTTTCTTATCTGGGCTCGATCCAGTGATTTAACCGCTTTATCCTCATCACCAGAACCCGGATCATCTGCTTGAGGGCCTCTTTGATTAACCTCTTCAAGCATCTTATTATTTTTCACCCGCTGTTTGGAAAGCGCTACAACGTTATGATAGACAGTCGATTTCAACCATCCCCGAATATAAACAACCTCCTTCTTCGCCTGGAATAATGACCCCAGCGAAGCCGAAGCGATGTCTTCCGCAGTCTCAGCTTGCCTTGTGAGTTCCAAAGCATAGCGATAGCAAAATATCCAGAGTTCGTTGAAGTACTTTTCGACCTGAATCTCGGCTTTGTTTGCTACCCAGGTGTCCAGATTTGATGGCAATACTGGTTCTTCCACCAGGCTGAGCAAGATGCTGTTTGAAATCTCAATTGCAATGGAATCGTGACGGCATTGCTCTTTCATCATCGAAATGACGCGCGTTTTCAAGTCTTTATAGTGTTCGGGACCTAAGTCCCGGGAGTTGGCACTTCTCAATCTTTACTCCTTATAAGGATTGACGTTCGCGCTCAGGCACGAACCTTACTAGCTTATCGTTAGACGCTTTTAGTATCCAAAACACGACTAACGGAGTACTTTATTCAAAATAATAGATCGCCTGGATAGGATCTATCTTTGAGGCTTTTATGGCAGGATACAAGCCCGAGATAAATCCGATCAAGAGGGAGAAAGCAAAACCCACCAGCACTCCTTGCATGGGCAGATACATAGGTATTTTGAAAGCGCTCTCAAGGCCCACCAAGGCCAGCCAGGCCCAACCGACTCCCATAAGCGCTCCCAGCAGGGCCAGGGTAATTGCTTCCAGAATGAAGTAGCTAAAGATGTCGCCTTCGGTGGCACCGATACTTTTACGGACTCCAATCTCCATCATCCTCTCCTGGATGGAGATCAGCAGAGTGCTAAAGAGCCCGATACCGCCCACAATCAGAGAGATAGAGGCGATCGCAAAGAGAGTGATATTCCACTTCTTCATGTTCTCGTCTATCTCCTTGTTTATGGTAAGCATCATATCGCCAATGTCCATAAATGAAAAATTGGGATACATGTTTCGCCTGGAGAGCAGGAGTTGCCTTGCTCTGGATTTCATGGGGCCAAAAGCTTCTTCTGATGCCGCCTGCAAGTAGATATAGCCCACTAACTTGTTGTAGCTCAGATATCTTGCTCCATAACTGAGGGGGACATAGACTGCTTTGAGATCTTCCTGGCGTTCCCAGCTACCAAAATTCATGCCCTGTCCCTGATTGAGCTTGTCTTTATCCAAGACTCCCACAATCCGAAAGCGATTACCGCTGATCGTGATCATCTCCCCCACAGGGTTACGCTCGCCATACTGCTGCTCGGCAAAATAGTAGCCCAACACAGCGACAGGTATGAGATTATCGTTTTCGTACTGGTTGAAATATCTGCCGTGCAGAAGATTATAGTTTTTGCTCTGGAAAAATTCACGCCCTGTGGCGCGAAGAGTTACCTGAATATCTTTGTTTTGAAGCCGATACATCGAGGGTTTCTCGATCATGCCATAGATCGCCTTGTGATCTGTCTCATCCCGCAGGAGTTCGTAATCCTCATAGCTGAGACTTTGCACGTTTTGGGCAGTTCTGCTCATCACGTTGCGGCGGCTGCTCCGGCCCATCTGCTGATTGCCAGGAACTATGATAATGGAGTAATTCCAGCCCATCCCCTCCATATTCGTCTTGATCAGAGCCTTGAGGGCATAGACCGAAGAAAACATGGATACCACAGCCATCACTCCGATGACGATGCCCAATAGGGTAAGCAAGGAGCGCATTTTGTGATTCAGAATACTCTGAAACGAACTCTTGAGAGCATCTCCAAAATGCACGTTCAATCTCCTTAATCCATACGGGTCTTACATTTGGGGCATTCTTTATATGTACCCCCGCCCTTTTCGTACTTTTCAAATACAAAAGGATGAGAGCAATTGGGACAGGCTATTTCCACCGGTTTATCGTTTGTGATCCATTTGCACGCAGGGTAGGTAGAACAGCTATAAAAGAGTCTTCCCTTCTTGTTGCGTCGCTCTACTATCTCACCCTTGCCACATTCAGGACAGGCAAGGCCCGAGGTCTTGGGTTTGGAAAATTTGCACTTGGGATAGGTCGAACAGGCTATGAACTCCCCAAATCTGCCACTCCTGAGAGTGAGAGGACTGCCACACTGGGGACACTTCTCGTCTATAGTCTTGGGCACCACGATCTGGATCTTGCCATTTTCGCCCCTCGTAAATGACTTTGTATTCTTGCATTTGGGGAAGGTGGAACAGGAGAGGAACTCTCCGTTCTTGGATCTTTTTACGACCATCTTTGCAGCTTTACAAAGATCACACTCGATATCCGTCTCCTCTGTGAAAGAAGAGCGTTCTTTCTTTACATCGACGTCCCCAATCAGCTTTTGGAGCTGGTTGTAATAGTCTCTTACCAGTTCATGCCAGAGCACTCCCTCCAGTTCTATGCCATCCAGCTTGTCTTCCATCTGGGCAGTGAATTTGACATTGAAGATATCCTGAAACCTATCGATCAAAAAACGGAATACATCCATCCCAAGGGCAGTAGGTACAAAGCTCTTTTTCTCCATCGAGACGTATTTACGGTTACGAATCGTGGTGATGATGGCAGAGTAGGTCGAAGGACGCCCGATGCCCTTGGCTTCCAGCTCCTTGATCAAAGAGGCTTCCGTAAAGCGGGATGGTGGCGAGGTAAAATGCTGACTGTGGATCAGGTCTTTGTACAGCAAAGCATCATCTTTGGCATAGGCCGCATCGATCTTTTCTCCTGTGGGGATCTTGAAGTGGGGATAGGCTTTGAGAAAACCCTCTTCCACAATCATGTTTCCACTGGCGGTAAAGAGAGCTTTACCCACGCTGACCTGCACAGAGGTCTGCAAGATCTTGATCGCCTTCATCTGTGTCGCGATAAACCTTTGCCAGATCAGGGTATAGAGCTTGAGCTGTTCTTTGGTGAGGAAAGAGGCAATGCTCTCTGGAGTACGGAAGGGATCTGTAGGCCGGATGGCTTCATGCGCATCCTGAGCAGAGGATTTGGTCTTGTATACTCTGGCACTGGAATGCAGAAGCTCTTTTCCATATCGCTCCGAGATCAGGTTTCTGGCGCTTTCTATGGCTTCGCTGGCAATGCGAACAGAATCTGTACGCATGTACGTGATCAGACCCGTGTGTTCGCCCCCAAGCTGAATTCCTTCATAGAGTTGCTGGGCAATACTCATTGTTCTGCTGGTTTGAAAGCCCAAAATATTGGAGGCTTCCTGCTGTAAGGTGCTGGTGATATATGGAGCTGGAGGCTCCGAATTGCGATGGCTACGCTTGATCTCGGAGATACTGGCATCTTTATTTTTGGTCTCCCCCAAGATTTCCAGAGCCATGTCCTCGTTGGCCAGCTCAATCTTTTTGCCGTCCCATTTATCCAGGGTAGCCTTGAAGGGGGCAAGAGAATCCCTCCAAAACTCAGTCTCAATCTTCCAAAATTCTTTGGGTACGAAATCCGTTATCTCATTCTCGCGTTCACAGATAAGTCTCAAGGCTACGGATTGGACGCGTCCTGCACTCAGATCTTTGGCGATAATCTTCCAGAGCAGGGGGCTTACTTTATAGCCCACGATCCGATCCAGAATGCGTCGTGCCTGTTGGGCATCGACCTTGGCCATATCGATGGATTCGGGATTCTCAATCGAACTCTTGATCGCCTTGGAAGTAATCTCATTGAAGATAATGCGATAGAGTTTTTTGCCCTTGATCTCTTTTCCCAAAACCTCGGATAGATGCCAGGCTATGGCCTCTCCCTCGCGGTCATGGTCACTTGCCAGGTAAACAGCATCTACCTTTTTGACAGCCTCCTTGAGATCCTTTATCAGCGGTTTCTTGGTGTTCTCGGTTACATAGTGAGGGCTGAAGTCTTTTTCGACATCCACTCCCAGATCTTTTTTGGGCAAATCCCGAACATGCCCCATGGAGGCTTTAACGATGTATTCGTTGTTCAAAAACTTACTAATAGTATGAGCCTTGGCAGGCGATTCTACAATAATTAGACCTTTGGGCATAAAGCTATTCCTTGATTCATCTTATTCAAATATTTCATCTTTGCCACAGCACTTTTTGTACTTCTTGCCGCTTCCGCAGGGGCATGGATCATTCCTGCCCACCTTGGGCGCAATAGATACTGGCCTGGCCTTTGGCATCTCCTCACCTTCCATGTTTGGATTGGAATATGGTGCAGGAGTCGTGGCATTTTGTGTAACCATCTGCTGAGCATGGAGAAAAGCATTGATCTCGTCGTGGCTCAGATTGGCCTTACCGAGCATGCTCTCCATCTGTTGTCTGGTAATGATATATGTGTTGAACACTTTTTTCGTAACTGATTCTTGAATCCGGCGGATCAGGCCTTCGAAGAGTCCAAAGCTCTCTCGTTTATACTCGATCAGAGGATCCTTATTGGCATAGGCTCTCAGGTGTACACCCTCTTTGAGCAGATCCATTTCGTGCAGGTGATCCCGCCATTCGTCATCCACCACTTCCAGTAAAGAGCGACGTTCGATATCCCGCAGAGTTTCGCTGCCCAGATTGTTTTCTTTGTTTTGATAGGCTGTAAAGACGCGTTCAATCAGTTCGTTTTGCAACAAGTCCAGGTTCAAATGATCGCTCTGGAGATCTTCAGGATTGATGCTCAGGTTGATGGTAGATTTGAACCAGTAGCAGAGCCTGTCAAGATTCCAATCCTCGGGATAAGTCCCCTCTGGAATGTGCTCCGCTATCACTCCCAACACTGTCTCTTCAATCATTTCCATGATCTCTTTTTTGAGATCCAGTCCCTTTAATACATTGCGCCGGTAGGAGTATATCACTTCCCGCTGTTGGTTCATCACCTCATCGTACTTGATCAGGTTTTTACGGATTTCAAAGTTGTGTTCCTCGACCCTTTTTTGAGCTTTTTCTACAGCCTTGCTCATCCAGGGGTGCCGAATTGCTTCTCCACCCTGAAGCCCCATTTTCATCATCATGGGAGCTATTCTATCGGAGCCAAAGAGACGCATCAAATCATCTTCGAGAGAGAGGTAAAACCGCGATGTACCGGGATCTCCCTGACGTCCGGCCCGACCGCGTAACTGGCGGTCTATACGCCTGCTCTCGTGCCTCTCGCTACCTATCACATGCAGGCCATCCAGAGGCAAGCCATAGGGGAATTCCTCTGTGAGATTCCTGGGGAGATCTCTATAATGCTCTGTGCTCTGCTTTACCACACCAGTCCCGAGCTTGATATCCGTACCACGTCCCGCCATGTTTGTTGCTATTGTCACTGCCCCCGGCTGTCCCGCAGAGGCGATAATTTCTGCTTCGCGGGCATGATGCTTGGCATTCAACACATTATGGGGTATGCCTTTACGACGCAGGAGGCGGCTGAGGATTTCTGAGACTTCCACAGATACGGTACCGACCAGAACTGGTTTTCCCTGAGCATGCCAGTGTTCTATCTCATTCATGATGGCTTGATACTTTTCGTTTTTGGTGAGGTAGATCACGTCGTCGTGGTCAATCCTGGTGATTGGAACGTTTGTCGGTATTGCTGTGACGGGCAGCTTGTAGATCTCCATAAATTCCGATTCTTCGGTGATGGCAGTACCCGTCATACCGGCCAGTTTTTCAAACATGCGAAAATAGTTTTGGAGTGTGATCGTGGCAAAGGTCTGAGTACCGGCTTCTACTGTGACGTTTTCCTTGGTTTCCAGAGCCTGGTGCAGACCGTCTGAGAAGCGTCGGCCCGGCATCTGACGACCCGTAAACTCATCGACTATCACCACCTTGTTATCGAGCACCACATATTCCACGTTCTCTTCGTAGAGGGTAAAGGCTTTGAGCAACTGGCTTATATTGTGGAGCCGTTCGCTCTTATCCATAAAGCCGTTTGTGAGTTCTTCCTTTCTTCTGGCCTTTTGATCGGGGCTCAAGCCCTCTTCTTCATCCAATTGACGCAATATCTCGTCCAAACTCTCCACGGTAAAGAGATCGCTATCCTTTCTGGAGAGCATATCCCTGCCTTTGTCGCAGAGGTCAACCGTATTTTGGCGTTCCTCGACTACGAAGAACAGATTGTCGTCCAGTTCGTGCATCTTCTTATCGCGCAGATAGATACCTTCCACATCCAGCACCATCTTTTTGAGCTCACCATCCTGCATCAGCTTAGCAAAGGCCTTGTTGCGCGGAGCAGCTCGCTTTACCAGAAGAAGGTTTTTGCCCAGACGCTCGTTATCAGAGCTGGGATTATCCTCTTTCAGATCCTCGCGGATCTCTCCCAGCAAGCGCTGCACGAGGGCGTTTTGGGCCTGAACAACCTGTTGGATCGGGGCGCGCAACTCGGGATAGAAATTCTTGTCCTGAGCTATTGGGCCGCTGATGATCAGGGGAGTTCTGGCTTCGTCGATCAAGATGCTATCTACCTCGTCCACAATGGAATAGTAGAAATCACGCTGGACCACCTGATCCTTGTTAACAGCCATATTGTCGCGTAGATAGTCGAAGCCAAATTCGCTGTTCATACCATAAGTCACATCGCAAAGATAGGCTTGTTTGCGTTCGCTAAAGCTCATCCCGGTGGTAATGCAACCCACCGTGAGACCATGGAAATTGAAAATCGGGCTCATCCACTCGGCATCACGGCTGGCCAGATAGTCGTTCACGGTCACAAGATGTGCACCTCTGCCCACCAGGGCATTGAGGAAGAGGGGCAAGGTCGCGACTAGAGTCTTTCCCTCACCAGTGGCCATCTCAGCGATCTTACCTTCGTGAAGCGCCATGCCACCGATCAACTGAACGTCGAAAGGCACCATATTCCACACCACATCATTACCCCGAACTGGATGAGTAGTCCCTACCAGCCTGCGGCAAGTATCTTTCACAATGGCAAAGACTTCCGGGAGAAGGTCGTCCAGAGTGTCTTTAGTCAGCTTCTTGAGCGCTTTACGGGCTTCATCGATGTCATTATCGAGTCTGGAACGTTCGGATTCGTCCTGTTCCATGCGGTAATTTTGCTCAAGCTGAGTAATCTCCTCACGCAGAGGTTTGAGGGTTGCTGCAATCTCAGCCTTAATATCGGTAATGCGACCGCGCAGAGTATCATCGGAATACTCTTGCAGTCCGTTGTATATGGTATTTATCTCATTTATAAAGGGGTTGTACTTCTTCATGTCCAGTGATGATTTGTCACCGAATAGCTTCTTCAGGATTCTTTCAAGCATAGCGATTCCTCGTTATCAATGCCAGTCCATGTGGCGTTTTAGTCAGATATTTATACATGCTGTTCCTTAAAAACGCTGCTGATGATTATGTCAATCAATTTCGAGAAAAATAGCCTCTGGTATGCCTGCCAGATACTTGGCCTCGTCTTTGCCTCGTCTTCGCCTCGAGATGGCCTCGAGTACTCGAGGGAATCTCGAGGCGATCTTGAGGGGAAAACGAGGGGAAAGATAGGCCTATGACCCGTCCACTTTCAACCCCAAGCGCACACATGGCTCAGATGCTCAGATCGTCCCGGCCTACTCGGGATAAAGCAGCATTTAGTAGCTCTGGAAACTTGTTCAGATTGCGGAGGGCATCAAAGACGACGTCTTTTCCGAAGCAATCATGGATCAGACCCCAGAGTTCATTTCCCAGAGAATATAAGGGGGTATGCATGAGCCTGGGGATCTCTCCCGGCTCCTGGTCGTGTGTGTGTGAGCCCATCAAGAGGCCACCGATCAGTTGCCACAATTCCTCTCGGGTTTTCACTTCCCCGCTACGGATCGCTCGCACTGCCTGGCAGAACTTGTGGATGTATTCTTCAAAATGCTGATTCAAATAATCCCAGCTAAAGCGATCTAGCCCTACGTTTTTGGAGCCGGAGTAAATGGCTTTGGAGAGTACCCCTTCAGCGTTGTTGCAATACTTTACTGCCAGGCCTTCACCGGAAAAGATAGCATAGAACCAGGATTCGAGGGATAGTGCATCGAGGTTTATCTCTTCCAATAACACTCCCATCCCTACATGATGAATCTCGTGGCATAAAGTGGCAGCAAAAGAATCCAGGGATGAGTCTTTGACTATCTTGATAAAATCAAAACAAGTGCTGTTTTGCCAGACGTATCCTCCGCTACCTCCGATTCCAATGGTAAAGATGAAGCGGATTTCTGGCCAGTTCAAGTGCTCTGGAAGCCATTTTGCAGCTTGCTCAAATTGCTGCTCCAGCATGGAAGGGCTGGTCAGGTGCTCCAGCTCTTGCCGTGCCTCCAGGAAGAGATTCAGATTCTCCATCAAGTATTGCATATAGCAATGTTGAGCTTTGAGAGCTCTGGACTCAATTTGATTGATCCCGACTTCTGGCAAGGCTAGAAAGTAGTCCAGATATTCTTCTTCTCCAATCTCTGCGCCGATGGCCTTGTATCTCATAAACTCGAACTGGACGTCTTCATGACTCAGGATCTCTCGCAGTTCATCTCTTCCCAGTTCTCCCCGAAGTTGCTTGGCCAAAGCCTCAAGCATGAGACCAATACTGGAGAATCTCACAGTTAGTTTCATCGTGCACTCCTATTTTAAAAGTGATATCAGCTTCTGGTTTTTTAGTCAAAACAGCGTGAGCTCATAAATCTGAAATCGGTTCAGGATGTCAACAGGAGAATCTTTCTCCCAAAGGGTTTAGCAGGGATGAACAAAAAATCATTTGACACAACAGCGCAATAAAAAAGCATGACTTTCTGTGAATAAATATTAGTATTTCAAGGAGATATATAATGAAACGTACCTTCCAACCACATAACAGACCCAGAAAGAACACACATGGTTTTCGCAGTCGTATGGCTACCAAGAATGGCAGAAAACTGATCGCCCGCCGTCGCGCCAAAGGGAGAAAGACCCTTTCCGTCTGATCCATGTTGCGCTGGATTACAGCTCATAGTGAATATCAGGATTTTTTTCAGTCGGACCGTTTACTGCGGTCCCGGCATTTTTTTGTTCCGGTCTTAGAGACATCCAATGATGAGATTGCAATTGGGATTACTATTAGTAAAAGGATTGGGAAGGCTGTGGTGCGAAACCTTGTCAAAAGACGCATCAAAGCCTTTATCCGCCAATATTCTGATACCCTTCCATCCGGCAAAAAAATCAATTTTATAGCCAAACCAGGCTGTGGAGAGCTTTCCTGGCAATCTATGTGCGACGAATTGAAACATGTCCTGCTTCAATTATCACTATCATGAATGGATGTATGAAGTTTCCAAACAAGATTGTGCTTTTACTTATTGGGCTATATCAGAGCTCAATCTCCATTTTTCTGCCCCGTTCCTGTCGTTTCACTCCCAGTTGCAGTGAATATGGCAAACAAGCCTTTGGCAAGTTTCCTTTTTTGAAAGCATCCCGCTTGACGCTGTGGCGCATTCTGCGTTGCAACCCTTTTTGCCGCGGTGGCTATGATCCCCTACCATAGGAGAAACCATGGATAAAAAAACTATAACCGCTCTCTTTCTGATGTTAATCGTCTTTTTGGTTTTTGACCAGTTTGTCTGGAAACCTCAGAGAGTGGCGGCGCTCGAGAAGAACGCTGCGACTGAGACTGTGGAAAGAACATCAGAACCTGTATCTGATAATGAATCAGAGGCAGTAACTCCCAGTTTCGAAGCTGGCATTTCTGCCTTTAAAACTAACGATATCGACGAAAATATTACTCTCAGTAACGACCTGGTTACCTTTCACTTTTCCAATCGGGGAGCCAGTATCAGCCAGGTCGAATTACACAATTTCAAGATGCGGGACGGTTCAAACGTTCAGCTCATACCTCAGGAGCACCAGATCGGTTCCATTTCTCTGATTCATCCGGCCGCCGAGACGGATCTGAGTATGGAAATCTTTGGAGTAAGCCATAGGGACGATCGCAATCTGATCTTCTATCTTTCCACGGATAAAGACAGTGTGGTGGTGATCCGCTACTCGCTGAACGACGATTATGGCCTGGACCTCGATGTAAGCGTGGATCATTTCACTGCCATCAGCGGGATCTCCATAAGCTTCGAGGCTGGTATTGCCGATACTGAAGAGAACATCAAAACGAAATCCCAGGATTACAAGTTTTACCTGAGCGCCAATAATGAACTGCTCAAGACCGATATGAGAAAGCTCAATAAAGAACCGAACGGCTTTGTCTCCACCTTTAGTTGGGCCGCGATCCGTTCCAAGTACTTCACGCTCGCCATCCAAGAGCACGAGCCTACCTTGATCAAGAATTATCATGCCAAAGTCAATCCTGTTACAGACAGCCCATCCTTTGTAATCGATTCTGTGCAAAGAACTGCCAAGAGTAATCTGCAACTGAGTTTTACCCTCTATATGGGCCCAGCAGATCCCAGCCTTCTGCGGCCTTACGGAAAGGGAATGGAGAATATTGCAGAGCTCGGTTACTCCTGGCTCCGATGGCTCTCCGGGGCTTTTGCCTGGTTTTTGAAATGGCTACATACCTACATCAGAAACTATGGTATCGTGATCATAATCTTCTCGCTGCTGCTCAAGCTTATCCTGCATCCCCTGACCCACAAGCAGTTGGATTCCAGCCTGAAAATGCAGCGGATTCAGCCCCAGGTACAAGAGATCCAGAAGAAGTACAAGGGTGACCCCAAACGCATGCAAACAGAGCTCTCACAGCTCTATAAAGATGCCGGTACCAGCCCTCTCTCTGGTTGTTTACCGCTTCTTTTACAGATGCCGATCTTCTTTTCTCTGTATAGCGTCTTGCGTTACTCGCTGGATATGCGAAATGCTCACTTTGTGGGTTGGCTCAAAGACCTGTCAGAGCCAGATCCATTCATGATCCTGCCCATCATCATGGGCGTGTTTATGGTGCTGCAATCTCTACTTATGAGACCGCCTCAAGCCAATATCGACCAAATGGACGAAAAGCAAAAGGCCGCAGCCCAAAGCGCAAAAATGATGACCTGGATCATGCCTGTGATGATGTTTTTCATCTTCAGGAACATGCCTGCAGGATTGGTTCTGTACTGGACTGTATTCAACATTTTCTCGGTACTGCAGCAGTATTACCTCCAAAAACGTTTTACAGAAAAGGATATTTAATGGAAGTTATTGAAAAGAGCGGCAACTCTATAGAAGAGATTCTGACAGAGTTTCGCAAAGAAAACAAATTGAAAGAATGGGAAATTACCTACGAGGTACTGGCAAGCCCATCAAAAGGTCTCTTTGGCCTCTTTGGAAGTCGAAAAGCCAAACTGAAAATCACCATCCCAGAGGTAGCACAGAGAGTCAAATTATTCGTCGAGGAACTCCTTACACAGCTGAATCTTGGTTATACAGACGTCACCGTCAAATCCGAAGGGAAGACTTGTTACGTCACCATTCATGAATGTAGCGATCCTGGCTTCTTAATCGGCAAGAATGGTTCCATGCTTGAAAACCTGCAATACTTTGTAAACCGCATATTCGAAAACAAGCGTGAAATCGACAAGATCTACCTCGATTCCGAAGGCTACCGGGCCAGAAAGGAAGATCAGTATCTGCGCCAGTTCAGCCCTCTCATCCGCAAGGTAAATAGCAGCGGCAAACCTCTAACTCTGGAACCCATGAATGCTGGCGAACGCAGAATCATCCACAAATTTGTGGAGCGAGACCGCAGCCTGAGAACTCTTACCATCGGTGAAGGTGAGAAAAAACGCATTGTAATCTTCGGTTCAAAACATACAGACAAAGAAGCTATGGCGATGGTCAAGGCTGCCAGACCCAAAAAAGATAGGCCCAAAGAACAGATTGAGCCAATCACAGAACCTGCCGTTCCCGAGAAGACTGCGAAGCCAAAACCACGCGCTCCCCGTAATGGGCGCCCCTCATCCGGCCGTCCGCGCCCCAAAAAGGAAAAAACGGAAGTTACGGAGTAAACTATGAAAGCCAGACTCAGTAAGATTTACGCTGGAAGCTATTGGTCTGATGGCGGTGCTTTGATGGGCGTATTGCCCTGGAACTTGTGGCATTCCAAAGTCGCGACAGATGAGAAGCGCAGAGTCCAGATGTCTCTCAACCTCTTACTCATAGAGACAGACGAGCGTAAAATCCTGGTCGATACTGGCCTGGGCAACAGGCTTACTGAGAAACAAACAAAGATTTACAATCCTTCAGCTTTTGTGCTACCTGCCTCTCTAGGCGGGCTTGGCATCAAAGATAAAGATATTACTGATGTTGTTATGACCCACCTGCATTTCGACCATGCGGGTGGGATCATCTCCGATATCGCGGGCCGTGATCTGCTGACTTTTCCCCGCGCACGCTATTGGATTCAAGCTCAGGAGTGGAATATGGCCAAAGAACCGGACGCCTTAAACCGAGCTGCCTATAGCTTTGAGCAACAGCTAGCCTTGCTGGAACGGAAGGGTAATCTGATGCTTGTAGATGGTGATACTGAAATCTGTGAGGGAGTGTTTCTCAAGCATACGGGCGGGCATACAGTTGGTTCTCAGATCGTGGAAATCACCACTGATGAAGGTTTCTATATCTACGCCGGAGATATCATTGCCACGATGCTGCATCTAAGCGCACCCATCACCTCCGCTTACGATATATCCAGGGCACAAACCTTTGAGGCCAAGTGTTATATCTACGAAAGACTCCGGGAAAATCGAGGACACCTGCTTCTAGACCACGACAATGAGGCGTGGATGATAGGGGTTGATGAACTGAAGGTCTAGAGCTTGGATGGGATCTGCTGCTCAGAGCCTTCAATCATAGCATTTCCCCGCTTTAGTTACCATCCTCCAAAGCTGTATCAATTGTCTCCAGGAGTTGATCTCTGCTAAATGGTTTTCCCAAATAGTGAGAGCAACCACCTTCCAGAATCCTTTCTCTATCCCCAATCAGAGTATAACCGGTTACCGCAATAACGGGAACATGCTCGTAACCACTGATCTTGCGGATAATCTGCGTGGCTTCTATCCCGTCTATCCCGCTACCCAGATTGATATCCATTAGTATGACCGCGTAGAGCCTTTGACTGGCCATTTCTATGGCTTTTTCACCAGTGGCAGCGATATCTACCTCGAAGCGTTTCTTGAGAAATGAGCTCGCCAGCTTCTGATTTACAGGGTTGTCTTCCACAATCAGCAGCGGAGGCAGTTGATCCTGGGCGATTGGTTCGGGGCTGATTTCTTTGGGCTTGGCCCCCAGTATCTCCTTGGCAACCTTATCCGCAGAAATGGAACAAGGGATGCGCATTGTAAAGGTGGAGCCATGATTTGGTTCACTTTCCACCAGGAGACTTCCGCTGAAGATGTTTATGATCTTCTTTGTAATTGCCAACCCCAGTCCGCTACCTTCATAAGCCCGGCCATAGCCTTCACTGCCCTGGCGAAACTCTTCAAAGATCTCTTTTTTGAGTTTCTCGCCGAAGCCAATGCCCGTATCGGAGATTACGATATCCAGGTTGTTCCCATCAAGTGAATCTGCTTTGATGGAAATGGAGCCCGCATGAGTAAACTTGATTGCATTTTCCAGAATCTTAATCACCGCCTGCCGCAGTAGCTTTATCTCGCAGTTGATATAAATACCAGGCTTGATGTCGCAGACGAGCTTTAGCCCCTTCTCCTCTATATCTGTCCTATATGAATTACAAATATTTATCAGCTCATCACTTACATTGGCATTGGTAAAGGCAGAATCCTGCATTTTGCGATTGGACTCCAACTGAGCCAATAGCATGATCGAATCCAGCGTCGTCATCAGCCTTTTACCGGAACGATGGATCATTTCAGCCATTTCGGCTATTTCTGGTGGCAGATTCCCCTTTCTAATAATATCAGAGAATCCCAATATCCCATTCAGAGGCGTCCGGAGTTCGTGGCTCATATTTGCCAGCAGGGCAGATTTGAGCCTGTCGGAATCCTCTGCCTTCTCTTTCGCGTTTTTGATCTGCCGTTCAGCCTCTTTATTTTTGGTGATATCCTGTACTTCGGCCAGGAAGTAGAGTGGCTTGCCTTGTGAGTTCCTTATCAAGGCTGAGCTTACCAGCACCCAGATCAGGGCACCATCCTTGCGAATGTATCTCTTTTCCAGGGAGACTGTATCGACCTCACCATTGATCAGTTTTGCCACCGCTTCCCTGTTTTGAGGCAAGTCATCTTCGTAAGTAATGCTATAAAAGGACATGCCTTGCAGCTCTTCCTCTGTATAACCTATCAGATCACAGAAGGCTCTGTTTGCTCTGAGGATTTTGGAATCCATGTCGATCATATCCATCCCGATCGGTGCATTTTCGAAAGCAACCCGGAAGCGGTTTTCACTCTCGATCAGAGTCTCTTGCATATGTTTACGCTCGGTAATGTCTGTAATCAGGTTAATTATATTTTCTGGTTCACCTTCCTCGTTTCGAATCAGCACCATACGCAACTCACCGAAGAATCTGGTCTTGTCTTTTTTCACAAATTCTACTTCCGGAATGGACAGGCGGCCAAAATTGATCAGTTCTGGCTCCATTTCCTTTAGATTGGGTAAATACTCCGGTGCGATTACTGAAGCTGCATTCATCCCGATCATCTCATCTGGTGCATCATACCCAAAGAGTTCGGCTTTTCTTTTATTGGCAAAGATAGTATTGAACTGCATATCCATCATGCAGATGGCATCTGGAGATGTATCCACGAGGTTCTGATAGAGGTTTTTACTCCGCTCCAGGTCTTGCCCCATAAGTCTGGATTCTGTGACATCATAGGTAATGCCTTGTACCAATGAGACTTCGCCAGAGGCGGTGCGCACTATAGTAGTGTAATCATCGAGCCAGCGGACACTGCCATCTTTGCAGACAATTCGATAGCTCTGTTTGTATAAATCCCTCTTCTCAGCGATGTTTGTCGCGCTGCTTTCAGAAACCATATCGAGATCATCCGGGTGTACAAACTCGCTATACATTACCTTTCCAGAGAGAAAGTCATCAGCTTCGTAACCAAACTGAGAGATATTTTTGGACACATAGATCACTGGCCAGCCAGGCTCCGGCTTCCATTGCCAGAGCACCACATCCGTACTATCGATAATGAGACTGGCCCGATAGAGCGCATCCTCCATCTGGGATTTTCTTTTACGCATTTCAAATTCTGCCAGTTCCCTCTCGATAGCCGGGACGATCCGTGCCAGCTTGTCCTTCATTACATAATCGTTTGCCCCATTTTTCATCATCTGTACGGCGAATTCTTCTCCTACTGATCCTGAGACGAGAATGAAAGGAATATCTAGATTGTACTCTTTGAAAATCTCCAGCGCGTCTGACCCTGTAAACCCCGGCATGGAAAAATCTGCAATTACCAGATCCCAGCTCTCGCTGCTGAGGAGAGAGCGTACCCCCTCTTCCTCTTGAACGCGCTTATGAGATACGCGGTATCCTCCTTTGGAAAGGGCTCTGAGCACAAGAAGCATGTCGTCTTCTCTATCTTCGATAAACAAAATCTTGAGTTTAGTCGTCATGTACAAATCTCCGTTTGCTTGTCTGATATACTGCTATCATGATTGATATTTCTTTTGAAAAAATCCAGATACACTGTAGTTCCCACATCTTTCTGGCTGAGAATACGGGCATCACCATTGTGTCTGAGCATTACTCTCTTTACGATGCTGAGGCCAATTCCAGAGCCTGGGTACTGTTCCACTGTATGCAATCTTTGAAATGGTGAAAAGAGCTTGGACGCATACTTCATGTCGAACCCAACCCCATTGTCGGTGATGGATATAATAGTCTTTTCTTCCTCATCTTCAAAATCTATTACAATCTCTGGTTTTCGATGTTTGGAACAGAACTTGATAGCATTCGAGAAGATGTTTCTCAAGGCTGTCTGCAGCATCGAAGCATCGGCAGAGATTGTGATCTCAGGAGGGTAAGAGATGTCCAACTCCAGCTCTGGATTTTGCTCCATCAGTTCTTGACAAAGCTCTTCGATAAGCTTTGAAACATTGGTGTTTCTCGGGCTGACAGCTCTCGTGGACAGCTTGGAAAGTTCCATCAGACTATTGATCAATTCATTCATGCTGTGGCTGGCATTGTAAATCCTGGAGAGGTGATCTCTTGCCTCTTGGGGTATATGCTCGGCAAAATCCTCCATCAGGACTTCACTGAACCCTCTGATGGAGCGTAACGGAGCGCGGAGATCGTGAGATACATTATAGCTAAAGCTTTCCAGCTCTTCATAGGCAGTCTGGAGCTGACTGGTTCGTTCCAGCACTTTTTCTTCCAGGCTTTTATTTAGCTCGCGTATCTCATTGTGCAATTTCTCCTGGATCTCTTCCGCGGCCTTGCGTTCGCCGATATCGCGAACGATGCACTGATAGTAGTGTTTGTCGTCTATCTCGATAGCTCTGATACTGGCTTCCACTGGTTTAATTGTGCCGTCTTTGGTCACGTGAAGAGTATCCAGAACTACGCCTTGAACGTAATCCTCATGAGAGTAGATGTCTTTGTGTCCTTGATACGTCTTGGGATCGATCAGTTTTTCTGCCGCCAGGTTTTCAAACTCCTCCGGTGTATATCCATAAAAAGAAAGAGCACTATCGTTGTATTGGACAATTCTGTCTTCGTCATCACATAGATAGATAATATCATTGGCATACTTCACAATGTACATAAAGTGTTGTAGCAAAGCTTGCCTGTCTTTTTGCTCCTGATATATCTCTTTCAAGCGGCGGTGTTGAATGGTTTTGGCCGAAATTACCAGCATCAGCATGACTATGAAAAAGATAAAGATGTCCAAAATAATGAGATTGTACAGATATCTCCGCAATGGCTTCAGTGCTTCTGATTTATCAATCTTGGTGATTAGATACCAGCCTTTATGCTCTATGGGGCGGACAATGCCATAGACTTCCTTGCCTCTGTAGTCTATGGATACGTCCACCTTGGGCTGATTATTCAGGGCGTGCAGAATAGCTTTCTTATGATCGTTCACCTTTTCGACTCTCTGCAACGCCGCCTCAGGATCGTGTCTTGTGGGCGTTAGTACTCGTATCTGTCCATCTACCACTTCTACCAGTAATCCTTCTGCCGTCTCTGTGGGGAGCGGATACGAGGTAATACTATGCGAGATAAAGGAGTAGGCATCGGTCCTGAAGATCATTATGGCAACAGGGTTCATTTTTGTAGAGTAATCCTGAAACACCGGCACATACACATCCCAATGATTCTCATTGTGGTAATCGCAATGGACAATCTCGCCCATGAGCGCACTCTTTGCCTCGATGCTGCCAAGAGCCATGGCTTTTACCTTGCTGTCGATATGCTCAACCTTTTCGGGGCTCTCAAGCAGCAGATGTCCCTCCAAATCTATTAGAAAGATAGCTGAATACTTCTTAAAGTTTATATAGGCATCAAATCTGGTTTTGATAAAGTCTCCATCACCAGTCTTGCGATGCTTCACATAATTGTCTATAGATTTGATGAGGTTCAGATTACTGGAGAGGGCATTGGCATCAGCTACTCGCTCACGAATCCACTCGTCTATCTGCATCAGTTTGTAGGCAGATATGGTTTCCAAATGCATGAATTCGTCGTCCAAGACGAACTTCTTCTGATTATTGAAGAGAAATACCGACGTTACCCCGATTAGAATGAACACAAGTGCAACAATCAGAACTACTAATCTACTCGGATATCCTTTGTAAGTTCTCATGCCTTTTCCTCTAGAGCCAGACGCAGAATTTACTGCCCTGGTTTACCCGGCTGGAAATCTCCAGAGAACCACCCAGACGATCCAAAAACTCTTTAACCAGAATCAAGCCCAGGCCAGTACCAGGCTCGTTGTCCGTACCCAAATGGCGGAAATCACCATCAATCTTACCCAGTTTGGAGATATTTGCCCGGGAAATACCTATCCCCTTATCAAGCACCGATATACAGGTCTTGTTATCAATAGACTCCACCTGGAGGATTACTTCAGATTCGTGATGTGAGAATTTTACCGCATTAGCGATTAAATTCCTAAATACAGTGCTGAGGAGATTATAGTCTGATTCCACGTAGTGCTCAGAGGGCATCTTGCGAACAAATTTGATACTCTTCTGGTGAGCTTGAGCGCTATTTAGGGTGATGCAGTCATCAATCAGCTTGGGGATATTCAAGCGCTCCTTCTGGATCCGCAGCCTTCCCGTCTGCATCCTGGCCCAATCCAGCAAGTTTTCCAGCAGAGTGTGGGCACTTTTGGCAGAGGCATTGATTTGATGAATAAAATCTACCAGCTCGTGGGGTTTGAAGTTTATGGCGTTTTGAGAGATGAAATCTGATAACGAGATGATGGCATAGATGGGATTTTGCAGATCGTGCGCAATCGTGGAGAAGAACTTATCTTTCATGGTATTGAGTTCTTTGAGCTGGGCGGCACTCTCTGCCAGGGCATCTTCTGCTGCTACCTTCTCTGTGACATCTGCTATAAAACCATCCAGATAGTAGGGATGATTCTCCTTATCGTAGATGGCATTTCCCTGCTCCCAGACCCATTTGACGTTACCATTGAAATCCATAATCCGATAAGTCATTTTGAACTGACGCCGCTCTTTTACAGCTTCATTGACGCTGTTGCGCACGTAATCCCTATCCTCTTCAAGGATAAGATCGTCGTAGGAGCGTTCACTATTGTAAAGCAGATCGCCAGGATGATAACCCGTCAGTTTGAAACAGCCTTCAGACAGGAAAAGCATAGTCCACTTGGAGTCGTTCCGGCACCTGTAGGCAATCCCCGGAAGGTTGTGCAGCAGGTTGGACATCAACTCTGGCAGCAGGACATTAAAGGACTTTACGCCATCTCTATGAAAGACATTAAAAGTATCAGAACTCATCCATCTTCTCCATAATCCATAAGTAGTACATACTAATTCTCTGTCAATCCCTTTTTTTGCGCTTGAACTAATGGCAGCAATGAGCTCCTGGAAAAGCAGCGCTACCCATAATATGCACCCATAGGGAATGATAATTGCATCAAGGGAGAAGAAGCTTCACTTGATGTGGAGTAGAATTGCGTCAAAATCATACATAATGGAATTAAGAGAATGAAAAGAAACAGCTTTATCTTGATGATGCTCATAGCCTTTAGCGCTTTGATGAGTGTGAGTGTACAGCTAGACGTGAACCCCTCGGCCTGGAATGTATCCACTCGAGGACACAAGCAAGCAGTATTAATGGAACCCGGCAATCCCGAGCTCCCCTTTTACCCGATCCAGATCCTTGTCCCCTTTGGCGAAAAGGTACAATCCGTATCCGTCCAGTTATTTGATCTGGAAACTGTCGCCCGCAGCGTGGAGCTAAACTACGTCCGGCACCAACAGCCCACATCCCTTCCTACTCCTGATCTTACGGTAAGAAACCTCGAGGTCTGGAACAGCGACAGCATGTATCCCTCCCGTGATTTTGACTATTTGGGAACTCAGTTTTTCCGTGGCTATCAGCTCGCCATCATAAACGTCTATCCCTGGCGTTATAACCCCATCCAAAAAGAGATAATCGCCGCTTCCCGGATTGAAGTAAGCATAGAGAGCAGCTTCGACTCTGCCACAGCAAGTCAACAGGCAAATTTCGTAACTTATAACCAGCAAACCCGTTTGGATCTGCAAAGGCACATTCAGAACAGCGAAGCCATAGCCAGCTATGCCAGCGCCTCAGCCTACAGAACCCATACCCCCAGATCCCGTTTGATCGATTTGAGCAGCCCCAAATTCATGATCATAATCACAGATCAGACTCGGGCTCCCTGGTTTGATGAATACGTAATGTGGCGCAACTCTGAAGGCGTGGATACAGGCGTGTTTACGACCAACGACATTTATGCTGAGTATGAGGGTGTCGATAACGCCGATAAAGTACGTAACTTCATCATAGATGCCTATCAATCCTGGGCAGAAGGTGCCATAACCCTGGAGTATGTAATCCTGGGTGGTGACGATGAAATCGTCCCCGAACGCGGAGCCAGAGGCCAGGTAGGCCAGACGACAGACAATCGCATGCCTACAGATATATACTTCAGCAATCTCGATGGCGACTGGAATGCCAACGGAAACAACGTTTATGGCGAAGTAACAGATAACGTGGATATGATTCCCGAGGTGCACATAGGCCGTTTCCCAGCAGAAACTCTGAACGAATTTAACAATATGTTCCGCAAGACCCGTCACTATGTAGAAAATAACGATTATACAAACAATATCGCCCTCATGATTGGCGAAAATTTGAACTGGAACCCCCTCACCTGGGGTGGCGACTACAAAGACGACGTAGCGCTGCATATCCCGGACACATATCACATCTCCACCCTCTATCAAAGAGACGGAAACTACAACGGCACAATCGTTTGGGATGCTATCAATAGTGGCGCAAACGTCATGAACCACATGGGGCATGCCAACGAATCCACCCTCATGGGACAGGCAATAAACACCGTGAATAGCCTTCAAAACGATAAATATGGCTTCCTCTATACCCAAGGCTGCTATCCCGCCGCTTTTGATCAACGCACCAGCGGAGACGGTGAATCCATAGGCGAGCACTTTGCCATTGCCTCCTCTGCCCTTTTTGCCTTCATAGGCAATACCCGCTATGGCTGGTACGCACCCGGCAGCATCAATGGAGCTTCCCAGTTCTACGATAGAGAATTCTTTATCGGAATGTACGATGAGGGCCAGACAGAACTCGGCAAAGCCCTTACCTACTCACGCTTGGCAAACCTCAATGCCGCCCTGGCTTCGGACGTGATGCGCTGGTGTTACTACGAGGTCGTGCTCTTTGGCGATCCCTCGATCTCCGTGAAAATGCCCGATGCAGCCATGCCCCTACTCGGCTTACACAGTTACAGCATCGACGATAGCGAAGGTGACAACGACGGCACCCTCAATCCTGGCGAGATTATCCGCATCCACCCACGACTTACAAATCACCCGGACTGGCATCTGGCACAGAATATAGCTGTCTTTATCGAAGGCCTGCCAGGTGGCTCGACTTTGCTTTCAGACTCGATCGTGATCAGCGAACTGGCTCCCGGTGAGATCAGCTCCGAAGATATCTATTTCCGCATCCAACTGGGAGAAAGCCTCAGCTTTGGGAACTATTCTGTTACCCTCGTCGTTGAGTCCATGCATCCCCAGACTGGGCTTTCCACAGGTCAACGCCGCTTCAAGATTGATTTTAGCATCACCCTCCTGGATAGCCGCTTCCCCTGGGAGTCCGATTTTGCTACCAAATCTGCACCAGTCGTCTATGATTTTGATGATGATGGCAGCCTGGATATCCTTTACCTAGATGTGTTTGGCGGCGGACATCTGATCGGGAACGATGGAACTGAATTTGATAGTTTCAGCACGAACGGCAGCCTCAATATCAACCGCAGCTATGCCCTGGGCGATATTGATGGCGACGGCACTCTGGATCTGGCAATCAGCAGCCGTACTGGCGACGTGATCGCCATGAAAATAGACGGCACAGAGCTCTATAGCTACCAGACCGAGACCCAAATCCTCGGCACTCCCGTCCTCGCTGATATCGATGGTGATGGCAGCCTGGATCTGGTAGTGGCAGGCCTGAACCGCAACGTATATGTTTTCAATCCCGATGGCAGCATCCATAGCGGGTTCCCCTTCCAGGTGGCAGCCTCAATCCCATCCGAACTCGCAGTTGCCGATCTCGATAGTGATGGCAGCATGGAGATAATCTGCGGGACAGTGACTGGTCTGCTCTACGTGATTCAAAGCGATGGAACCGTCCGGAATGGATTCCCACTTCAGCTCTCCGGCAGCATCACAGGCTCACCTACAGTTCTCAATAACAACCGGATCGTCTGTGGCACAAACACCATGATGTACCTGGTGGAACCCGATGGCAGCATCGTATTTGAGAAACCCATAACTGCCGAACTGGCAGGTGGTGCCGTAGTAGCAGACATGAATGGAGACGGCAACGTCGAGATTATCGCAGTGACCTCCATGGGTATGCTCTACAACGTGGATCAGATGGGCAACGATCTGCCCGGCTACCCTGTCAACATCAACGAATATTTTACCTGCCCGCCTCTGGTGGCAGATGTCAATTCCGATAGTAACTACGAGATCATCCTCCATAGCTATATCAATGCCGTTCATATCTATAGGGCTGATGGCACCCCCCTGGGCGGATTCCCCTTCCCGACTGCTTTCAACGGTGCCACTCCCGCCAGCCTGGTGGATTTTGATAATGATGGCTATTTCAAGCTGGTCACCGGTTTCTCTACCGGTATCCTGGTCGTAAATTTACGCCGTCCTGCCAGCGAACTAACCCCCTGGGTCACCTACCGCGGAGGCCTCAGCAGACAGGGCAGCTTCGCCGCTACAGGATATGTAAGTAACCAGGATCTGGTGCAAATCCCCCAGAGTATGGTTTTGAACCAAAACTATCCCAACCCCTTCAATCCCCAGACGACCATCAGTTTCAATCTGGACAAGGCCAGCAGAGCCAGGCTCAGGATTTACAATACCAAAGGCCAGCTAGTAAAAGATCTGCTTGCCACAGATCTGGCAGCGGGCAGGCATCAGGTCGTCTGGAATGGAAAAGATGAAAGAGGACACAACGTAAGTACCGGCATATACTTTTACAAACTGGAAGCAGCAGGCCAGACGCAGATGCGCAAAATGCTGCTTCTCAAGTAATTCGCTTCTAATTCGTAAGCTAAGACCCTGAGCTCGCTCAGGGTCTTTTTTTGCTGGGATAGCCCCATCCTCTATTGCTAAAGACCTGAATAACAGGGTCATGGGCGCAGCCCATACCATGAGGAATGTCTCCCCTCCCTGCATATAGACTGCTCTCTTTCACACCTGTATCATACCTGTATCAAGTGGGTTCGAGAACACACTTGATACACGCCTGATACACGCTTG
>CAZZCS010000010.1:0-37772 GCA_964652645.1 uncultured Candidatus Cloacimonadota bacterium
GCCTTCAGTGTCTTTTTAGGAATAATACCAATTGTAGCACTGATATGGTTGTTCAATAGCCTTTTCCAGTATGAGACCAGCAGTTCTTTGAGTATGATTGGAATGATGTTACTCAAGGGTTTGGGTTACAGCATATTTATTCCTTTCGTCTTTCTACCGCTTGCTGCAATCAACGTTCATGATGACTATGTAATTTCCAAAGAAGCGTTGCCAGGTGTATTCAAGAGATACTTTTCCTATTTTTGCCTGGCTGCGATGTCAGCTTTCTACTATATCTTGATCTACCTGATCTGTTTTGGCCTACCAAACTTTGGTTCGGATCCAATCCTCAGGTTGGTCTGGATAGTTCTGGTAAACTACTGGCTGGCAATCGTTATCCCTGTACCTGCGTTGATGGAGTTAAGAGAACTGAGTGCCTTTAGAGCCCTAGCCCAATCCTACCGGCACCTGCATGACATCAGATGGAATCTCTATCTGTTAGCACTCGTACTCTTCATCATGAATATCCTGGCATTCTCCTTATTGATTGTAGGACTGATGCTTAGCATTCCATTCAGTCTATTTATAATTCGTGACTATACCCAAAAGACCATAGATTATGAGCTGTTTGAGTACCGTCGATAGCTAGCAAGCTGAGGAAATAGTATGACAAAAAAAGACATCGTTTCACTGCTCATCCTATTGGGAGTTTTTTCTTTTGGACTCTATAGATACATCCATCGCGAATATGTGGAAACCAAGTCTCAATACGTTATGGACACGATTGTGGAGATATCTGCCACGTCAAAGAACAAGACAGTTGGTCGACAGATCGACTCTATCTTTGTATATATTAAGAGCTTGGAAGCAAAGCTCAACGAATACGATCCAAGCAGTCTAATCTGGCAGATAAACAATTCTCCTGAAGATCAGCATCCCATGGATCCGGATATTTTCAATCTACTGGTTATTGCAGATAGTCTTTACAAGCTGAGTGATGCTGCTTTTGATGTGACAATCAAACCAGTCTTTGATCTGTGGAATTTCGGGGCAGATTCTCTGTCAGTTCCAGATCCAGCAGATATCCAATCTGGGCTGAAAAATGTCGGTTTTGATAGAATCACGTTTGATGAGAACACTCTTTTCAAGCCCACAGGCATGCAATTGACCTTCGGAGCCATTGCAAAAGGTTATGTACTGGACCAAGCCAGACTTATGATGCAAAACCTTGATCTAGAACGAGGATTTATCAATTGCAGAAGCAGTATGACTTTTTTTGGCCAGAAAATACCTCAGGTAATCTATATCCAGCATCCTAGAAGAGCGGATGAGTTTATTGCAACCTTCAAGCTAAAAAATAGTTCAATAGCTACCTCAGGCGATTATCAGCAGTTTTTCGAAATTGATGGAGTTCGCTATCATCATATCCTCTCTTCCCAAACCGGCTATCCGGTCGAAGATATGTATTCTGTAACCGTAATTCATCCCTCCGCTGCCTGGGCGGATGGGCTCGCAACCAGTCTCTTTGTCATGTCTCCAAACGCAGGAATTGATGTGATAAACTCTCTTGGCAATAGCGAAGCAGTGATCTATTACAATCAAGAGGGAACTCCTGTTTCATTGAAAACGGTTGGGATGAAAGCATTTGATCTAAACGAGAAGTTATGAGTATAGCGGATTTACAAAACCAGGACGACAAGCGTAACATCTCCATAGATAAGGTGGGTGTCAAAGGGATTAGATATCCAATAGTAGTAGCAGACATGGATAATACTATCCAGCACACGGTGGCAGATCTTGATATTTACGTAGAACTCCCCCACCACAAGCGTGGCACCCATATGTCCAGATTTATCGAGATTCTAAACAGGTATCACGAGGACGTGTTTATCGATCAGCTCGATGCTTTTTTGCATGAATTGAAAGAATCCCTCAAAGCAGACGCAGCCTATGTCGATATCAATTTCCCTTACTTTCTGAAAAAACACGCCCCTGTCTCAAAAATCGCCTCACTTCTCTGTTACGACTGTTTTTTTTGCGCCTCCTTCAGAAGTGAACTAGAGCTCTGGATTGGAGTACGGGTACCTGTCACGACCTTGTGTCCCTGCTCCAAGGAAATCAGTGAGTATGGCGCTCATAACCAACGTTCCGAGATCACAATCTCAGTCCGATATTCAGATTTTGTCTGGTTGGAAGAGCTGATCAAGATTGCCGAAACTTCTTGCAGCTGCGATATCTATCCCCTATTGAAAAGAGTGGACGAGAAGTTTGTAACTGAAAAAGCCTATCAAAACCCTATGTTCGTTGAGGATGTAGTCAGAGTCCTGACTCAGAAACTGGATCAGGATAATAGAATCCTAGATTATCACATTACCTCTGAAAACTTTGAATCCATCCACAAACACAATGCCTATGCCTTGAAAAGGAAAAGATGAATTTTAGTGACGCCAAGATAAACAAGGCCAGGCACTTTACCCTCAATAATGGCCTCAAGACAATCTACCACATAGACAATAGCAATCCCATCGTATGCGTTCAGTTACACATCAGAGTCGGCTCAATTTTCGAAAATGACGAGCAAAGAGGATTCTCTCATTTTATTGAACACTTAGCTTTCAAATCTACGGGCAAGTATCCCCTAAACTCGATATCGGATATAGTTCCCAAGCTGGGCGGCATGATAAATGCGTATACAGATTTCGATTCTACTTGCTACTACCTACTCCTGCCCTCTGAACACTTCACTACAGCTGTAGAAATCCTTTCTGAGCTTGCCTTTGCCGTGAACTTCACTGATCTAGATGTCCAGTCTGAGAAAGACATAATCATCGAAGAAATCAAACAGTATGAAAACGAACCAGAAGTAGATTTTATCGAGTACATCCAAAACGACTATTTTACTACGAATCCTATGAAGCATCAGGTGCTGGGAACAGTTCAATCAATTAAGCAAACCAGATACAAGACACTGAGAGCCTTTTATGAGGATTACTACGTTCCCAATAATGCTTTCCTGGTCTTCAGCGGAGCCATCGAAGAGCAGCAGATTACCGATACAGTAACTACGCTATTCTCAGATTGGCAGCCAAAGATGATCAAGGAGACGCAACTCGACCAGTTTATTGAACCCGAATTGCCTCAGTACTGCAGTACCTTCAGAGCCAAGAAAAAAGGCAGCACCTATCTTGCCTTTCTTCTTCCAGAACTCACAGACCGGCACCCTGATAGCACCGAGATGTTGATTGCCATGAGAATTCTCGCTATTGGCAAATCCTCCCGGCTATACCGTCGACTTGTGGAAGAAGAAAAAATCTGTTCTAGTGTGAAAGTATCTTCACTGGCCTGTATCCTCAGCGGGGCCTCAATCATCCATATTACACCCTCGAAAAAGAATAGCCTAGCCAGAATCATAGATATCTTCTTCGAAGAATACAACCAGATCCTTGCAGGTAACATTGATAGGGATGAATTTGAACTTGTTAAGCACGACATCCTCAATAGCTGGCTCTATAGCTTTGAATCTATGGAAAGTGCTGCGACTACTATCGCAACAGACGAACTGAACGGAGATTATCAAAAGCTTTACACCTATCCTCAGGCTCTAAATGAGATCACTTATGCAGATCTCATTACTAAAACATCGAAGTATTGGAAGCAGGACAGATTAAGAATCTATTATCAGGATTCAAGCCAATCCTGCAACAGCTATATCTCCGAGCTCAGACCTCCTAAAAACCAGCATTTGCCCATTGATAAGAAGATAAACAAGCGGAACATTGTTAAACCATCACATTGCCCTAATAGACATAATACGTTCACTATCAATGATATAAGTAATAGTGATAATCAAGGTCTATACGAGTTTAAACTCAGTTCCGGATTGAAGGTAGTGTACAAGCAGCAATCCGCTAAATCAATCAGTGGTGTTGCCCTATCCACGGACATCTGCCAGCTGATGGAAGACGAATCACAGAGAGGGATAAACTATCTTTGCTCCACCGCTTCTTTGTATGGATCGAAGCTACGCGACTACGACAGCATCCAGCAGCTCTCCCGAAAACTAGGCTTTAGCCTGAGAGTAAGCCATCATCTGGATACGACCTCATATCGAGGCAAGTGTTTCTCGAGCGATCTGGACACAGTACTGCAAATCATCTCAGAACTCGTGTTATTCCCGGCTTTTCCCGCCAAATACCTTGGCATGATCAAGGCTAATAGCATCGACAATCTCAGAAGAGAGAAGCACTATCCTGTAAGTTTCGCATTCAGAGAGTGGCAAAATCAATTGTTTGGCAGATCGAACAATCTCGATACCGCCTCGGGAAGCATCAGTAGTCTCACGAAGCTTACCAACGAGGTTATCAGGGGCTGGCATGCAAACTGGAATATTGCAGACCAGTTTGTGCTCTGCATCATAAGTGACAAGTCCATTTCTGAGGTGCAAAGCTCTTGCGAAAGGCATTTTGGTTCAGGCGTCATGCCGGGGCAAACGCAGGCGCGATTGCAGGCCAGAGTTGCTTGCCTTCCTCAAAGTCAGAAAAGAAAGATATACAAGATGGATAGCGAACAAGCCATCATCAATCTTGGTGGCTTTGGCTGCAAAGCTTCTGATGTCAGGGCAAATACAGCTTTTCATCTGCTCTCTCAAATCATAGGCGGTGATATAAACTCCAGGATGTTCAATATTCTCCGGGAGAAGTACGGTTACGCTTATCAGACCGGGTTTGATTTCACCTCGATTTCACAGCTTGGGTTCTGGAACGCCTATGTGTTCTGCGATCCTGATGATTACAAGGCTTCAATCAAGCTCACAAAGGAGATCATCAAGGACGTACGAGAACGGGGAGTAACCGCAGACGAGCTTGAAACGGCGAGAAACTACTTGATTGGAATGCACAGGTTTGATGCCGAAAGCGTTTCCTGGCAGGCATCGACGATTTCTAATCTTCTGGCCTTGGGTTACAGCATAGAACACTTTCTCTCCAGAGAAGAGCGAATACGCAGCATTCGCCTGGATGAGCTGCAGGATGTAGCACATAAGTGGCTGCAGGAATATAACATCTACACTCATATATTGTTATGATTACCGCAGGCATAGATATAGGCTCCCGAAACACAAAGCTGGTCATCTTTGATACCTTGAGCCAAAGTATCATCTGGTCTGCTTACCAGAGTACAGAAATCAAGGCTCTGGATTCTGTATCAAACCTCTTTAACAATCTGAGGCTTTCTGAACCTGGAATATATGCCAGCATCCAAAAGACTTGTTCGACCGGCTATGGGAGACATCTCATGACCGAGGCAGATCTGATACTATCAGAAATCTCCTGTCACGCCACAGGAATCCGTTTCTTCTTTCCGGATTGCCGTAGTATCATAGACATAGGTGGTCAGGACTCCAAAATCATAGCTCTTGATTCTGGGGGAAAGGTGATGGATTTTGTGATGAACGACAAATGCGCTGCAGGAACTGGTCGTTTTCTCGAAATGACCGCTCTCCGGTTGAACTGCGGTGTCGATGAGCTTTCTGGAATCGCCGCTACTGCCGATACAAAGCTCAAGCTGAATAGCACTTGCGTGGTATTTGCAGAATCCGAGATCATCGGTTTGATGGCCTTGGATACGTCCAGAGCGAACATTGTGAGAGCAGTACACATTTCAATTGCGCATCGCATATCTGCTCAAATAGGATCTCTTAGCTTTGAGCCAGAGCATGTCTTCACTGGAGGGGTGGCTCTGAATAGCGACCTGATGGCTTGCCTGGAAGCCGAGCTAAAGCTTTCACTAAAAAGACCGGAAGACCCGGAGATCACAGGAGCACTAGGTGCTGCCATTCTTGCCGCCAAAGACTGATTTTCACATCCATACGGAGTTCAGCTACGACAGCTCCATTCGCTCGGAAGAGCTTCTCCCCCATGCCAAAACTCTTGGTTATGAAGCAATTGCCATCACAGAACACCTTGATCTCCTTCCCCAGGAGCTTGGTTTGTTTGGTCTCAAATCGCTGCATAAGTATCTGATGCACTTAGATTTACTAAAGAAAGAGCACAAAGGCATTACTCTGCTAGCAGGCGTGGAAGTAGGCGATTACCATCGGGTACTTCCCTTTGCCAAAGGGCTTCTGGACATGTATCATTGCGATCTTGTCCTCGGCTCGGTTCATTTTTTGAGTGATCACACGAATATCGCTATTCAGCTACATAAACCTCTTTCCCAGGATCAGATAACTGACTATTACATGCAGAACCTGATGTTGGTTCAGAACTGTGATATAGATATCCTTGCCCACCTGGGCGTATACAAGAGGTATTACGGCTCCCTGGTAAACGAGGACACGCAGCAAGGGATACTCAAAGCAATCTTCGAAACGATAATCGATCGAGGCATTGCTCTTGAAGTGAACTTCTCCAGCTTTCGCAAGAATTACCAGCGGGTTTTGCCAGAGAGAGAGCAACTGGAACTCTACGCCGATCTGGGCGGAAAGCTTGTTTCCATCGGTTCGGATTCACATGATCTAAAGCACTTTAATGATTTCTATGATATAGCAATCGAGGAAATTAAAGATCTGGATTTCGAACTGGTCAGCATAGTATAGATCCGACTCCACCCCTTACCCCAATTTTTACTTTAAAGCCCCACCCCACCGACAAAAGGGATTGACACATTTACAATAGTTAATTATCTAGTTGCGAGCCTGTATATGCAGGTTCCTCAAAAAACACATCCAGGAAGAAGCATGTATAAAAATTATAGCGAATTGTCTGTCAGTAGTGTAATGCATGTCGATTATATAGCTCTGCAAGAGGACATGCTGGTCTGCGATGCTTTGGATTATGTGCGTTCAAGTGTCACCAAACCTCGAATCTTATATTTTTATACTGTAGATCAAGACTCCAGGCTCAAGGGTGTGATCTCTACCAGAGTGTTACTGACGGCAAATCTGGCCTTGCGTTTGTATGACATAGCAGATACCAGGGTACGTAGCATCCCTTTCAATGCTCAGATCCTGGATGTCTTATCCGACTTTGTAATCCACAAGTATCTTGCTATGCCAGTAGTCGATAATCAAAAGCGTCTGATCGGGATCATCGACGCCAGTTCGCTGACCGAAAACGTGTCTGATATCATCGAAAGAGACCGCGTGGATGAACTGTTTGAAACTCTGGGATTTCATCTTACGCAGATCAAGGGAGCATCACCATTCAAAGCATTCAGATATAGGTTTCCCTGGCTTATTGCATCAATTGCAGGTGGTTTACTGAGTGCAATGATGACGTCCAGGTTCGAAAACGTCCTGGCCACTGCTTTGGTGCTGTCTTTCTTTTTGACGCTGATTTTGGGTTTGGGAGAGAGCATTAGCATGCAATCCATGACGGTTACTATTCAATCTCTGCGAACCAGACCCCCCACCGCCAATTGGTTTTTCAGAGAGTTCTTTCGTGAAGTGGTAACTGCATTACTGATTGGTGTAGCCTCAGGACTGCTTGTGGGATCTGTAGTGATGCTCTGGCAGAACGATCTGTATGCAGCTTTGGTGATAGGGGGTTCTCTCATCCTGACTATGCTCTCCGCCAACCTCATTGGCCTGATTATTCCTACAGTTCTCCATTCTCTGCATCTGGATCCGAAGATTGCTTCAGGGCCATTAACCCTCACTATCAGTGACCTCTTTACGATCTCCATCTATTTTGGATTGGCCGGAATGGTGCTGCTATAAGCCTCAGTTAATCCTTCCATCATCTTTACGGGGGCTTCATTCAGCGAGTGCTGACTCCGTAGTGTAGAGGCGGTCGCTGTACCGCCGCTTTTTCTGTGTGCGTTCACGTGCCGGTACTACCTCCTTATATATAGACTCCTGTCTTTCAACCCTGAATCATACCTGTATCAAGCGTGATTAAGAACACACTTGATACACGCCTGATACACGCTTGATACACGTCTGATATACGCCTGACTCTATCCAGGTGCCATTGTTCAAACAATGTTGATAGGCAGATTTTACAAGGTGATGATACAGAAAAAGCCCCGGATATCACCGGGGCTTCATATTTTGGATACTAAGGATATTTACTTTTTGATCACGCGGATTGCATCCAGAGAGATTTTTGGATATGCCCAAAACTCAACTTCTCCATTCAAAATGGTCTGCGTGGATGAGACCTTTCTCATCTGCCAGGGTTGAGTCAGCGCTTCTCTTTCACTTACGGGAGCTTTCCTTGTGTGAAAGACGAATACAAAATCGTCCTTCTTTATGTTATTGATCTCGGCTGGTTCAGTCTCATAATAGAAATCCGTGGTTAGCTCGACTTCTCTATCCAGATCTACTATCCGGCCTTGTTTCTTAAATCCCTTAACCGTTTCGGATAAGAGCCTGCCAACTCTGCACGTGAGATTTGTTCTATAATGATCTTCAAAATCTTCCATAGCATAGATTCGATAGGTAGATGTGAACCAGTGCTTGTCTTTGACATTTGAAGTTACTGGAACTGTTGGTTCAGGTTTTGATTCTACTTGAACTGATGTTTGAACAGGAGTGTCCTCCACGGTAGAAGCGCGGAGTAAAGCACCCGTGAGTCTTTCGGACACACTATTGATCATCTGTGCGAGTTCACGATTGTTGATGCTGATGTTGTCGTAGGCACGATTTGTGGCGTCAGCTTCGCTTTTCTCACTCATACCCTGGCCGGAACCACTTAAGGTTCCCAGCACCTCTTTTGTGCGGGCTACAGCAAATTGAAGATCAAGCGTTACTCTAACGACGAATTTGGGAGCACCCATTCCATCGACTTTCTTGGATTCGACTACTGCAGCTACGCCTTCCATCAGCAGCGGTGCTCTTTCGGATACGCGTACATTATTGCTACTGAGTCCTCTTGCGATGTTTCTTTCGACCCGATCCAGGCGTTTTCCTTTTTCGTCGCGGATAATGAGCTGAGCTACCATGGCTTCGCTTTCAGTAGTGTTAAAAAAGGCTTCACCCACGGCTTGTTCTGCGCTTTTGGTCATGTAAGAAGGAAGCATAAAGGCATCGGATTTGATCATGACCTTGCCTCTGGTACCGCTTTGGGGGACAGCAATGACGTTTACCTGATACTGGCCGGAATTGTCTGTCTGGCCTTTCTCAATCATAGTATTGTCACCATAGCTGACCTTTACAGGGTAACCTGCCAGGGGAATCCGATCTCCGCTCCTGCTCCGATAGATCGTTCGGAAGACAACAGATTCAGGGAGCTGAGAGCCTTTGGTGGCTACCTGGTTGTTTCCAGAAACTACTTCAAAGAGAATGGAATTTAGCATGGTGCGTATTCCTGATTCGAGTGATGAGATCGTGAGTTTTCCACTTACAGGGTAAGGGTTGGGAGCGAAGTTGTCGTAGAAGGTCTTCTTGGCGTAGAATTCTGGCAGGATTGCCTGAGCATCCATGAAATTCTTGATGGCAGAGAGAACTCTCCCCTGTTCCGCCATGCTGCTGCCGTCGTTGAACAAAGTCTCTGCAGAAGCATAGAGGGCATCAAGCTCTCCCCGAATGGAATTTAACATCCGGGTTTTATTGAGCGTAACCATCACCCAATATGTCTTCTTTTCTTGTTCCTGACGGGCAACTGTGAGTCCTTTTAACATTTGATCCACTGTGATCCGGTTTGACTTCTCGATGGATTCAGAGTAAAACTCCTTTCCATCCGCTTCGAGATTTAGGGATTTGAGCTCCAAAACCGATTCGACTTTTACACTTATCTGCTGGGCGAGATCTGTCTGAGCATTGGAGAGAGCAGCCTGGTAGGATTCACCAGAACCGATCCCAATGAAATAGTCTTCATAGTCCAGTACAGATCTGGGATTGCTGACCCACTTGGGTGCAGCCGTACAAGCCGTGATCGTGATCAGGACAAGTACGAATAATGCAATACGTTTCATTTCTCCCCCGGATTAATCTACCTTCAACAGGATCATTTTCCTGTTTATATTGATAGTTCTGAGCTTTGCTCCGTATGCGGATGAATCGAAAACCTTCTTTAGATCTCTGAAAAGAGTTCTTGAGTTTCTATACGTGGTGGGATCTACCCACACCAGATAATCAAGGGTTTGCTTGGTAGCAATGTTTTCTTTGCTGTTTTTTGTAATGGATTCGATAGCATCCATAAAAACATCCGCTATCTCATAAGCTTCATCGTCCGAATAGGAGTTATCGATGCTGATCATAAGCTTGTACTGTACGCCGCGGCGCATATCTTCGCGCCAGTAGGAATCAATTCTGCTCAGTACGGCATCAATGGCACCGTTCATCGCTTCCTCGATAGAGATCAGGCTTTCGCCTTGTCTTCCCTGGCTATAACCCGTTTCTGCGCCAAGCAGTCTACCAGTAGTTGTCTCAAATGCACGTACAGTCATGCCAAAGCGTTTGGTATTATAAGATCCGGCCTCGTAGGCACCGGCATAGGTAATATAGACGTCACTACCGATCGAAATAGCAAGCTTGTATGCTATATCTTCCTGGCGATCACCCAGCATCAGCTGAGCATCGTTCAGAGTGTTCAATTGATCCATCTGCTGTGGAACCAATACCTCGTATTGCTTTGCAGTAAGATGACTCTCGACTACTGTAGCTGCATGTCTGGCAATGGGATCATTTCTGAGTACGTCGACGGGGCTCTGTCCCTTTTTTGTTTCAGGGATGACCATCAACTGGGGACGACCAAGAGCATCTGCCAGTTCTTCTCTTTTGGAAACCACATTCATGTTTTCCAGATCTCGCATCAGGATCTCTTTGTTCAGTTTGAAGCGTTTGACAACCCGGACACCAGTTCCGTTATCAAGAGTGACTCTTTGGATAAATTTTGTATCTTCATAGGTTATATAGCGATTTACGTTGGACATGTTGTAGAAGTATGATTCTTGAGAAGCAAACTTGTCACGATCTGCTTGTGAACGCAGGATCGGGTCTGTCCCACCGAATAAAGTAAAATAAACAGCAGTTTTCTTGGCATCTTCAACAGCCCGGCTAACTCCATTCCTTTCCACATCACGTTGTTTGTTCTTAGTGGACTTTTCCTGAGAGTTATATATGCCGGTTGCTTCGATAAGCAGCTCTGACGAAGATACAGTCTCGATCAGGGTAGCTTGCTTTGATACAGGTTGTTGGGCAAAAGCGAACATTGGGATTAGCAATGCTATAACCATGATCAGCGAAAATGCATATGTCCTATTCATATTAGGCTCCTTGCGACATTATTTTCATTGGATCGTAAAATGAGTTGATTGTAGATAATTGTCAAGACTAATTTGCTCACAGCTGTTGAGGAGATAGCTTTTAGAGATTCCAAGTAGCTGTTTATCAAGCAAAAAGCTGCACCCGTTTGAATTGATTTGGACTGGGAACAATATGGCATCTTATACATTGTTCAGCCAAATTGTGCTTGACTAAAAGGCCCCATTTCAGGACTGGTCATAGCATACTAAAGCAAGGAATTAATTTAATGAAAGTAGCAATTATAGTTCACTCCAAGACTGGCAATACAATGAAACTGGCCCAAAAGATTGAGAGTCTGTTACACGAACGAAATTATAAAGTTGGTCTTTTCGATCTGCAAACAGATGTCTCCCTTCATCCAGGAATAAAAGAATTCCAGATAACCAATCTTCCAGATTTGAGCCAATATGATATTATCCTGGCTGGAGCACCTGTATGGGCGTTCCGGGCTTCTCCCTTGATTGTCAAGGCCATTGCGACAGTTACGGGAATCGAAGGTAAGATCTTTGTTCCATTTGTCACTATGCACTTCCCTTTCCCAAATCTCTTGGGAGGATCTGTCCTGAATAAAATGAGAGCTTTGTCATTGAAGAGATCAGCCAAACCTCTGGGTGGAGTGGCAGCATGTAAGAGCTTCCACGATTTGAGACACGAGATCGATATAGCAGCAGAAGAGATCATCAGAACAATCTGTAAGTAGAGTATGATTTTTGTTGGAAATCCTGAAAAAACGGATAGTCTATAGCTATAACAGATGGGAGAATTTATGGATACGCATCTAAAGCAGATATATGAAGAAATTAAAAGAGGGTTTGAGTGCAATCTCAGTCCCAAAGCATTCGCAGATAAAGACGCAGTGAGAATTAGACCCGAAAAAGGGGACGACATGCGTTCTCACTTCGCAGTGGATAGAGATCGCATCCTATATAGCGGAGCTTATAGGCGTTACCATGGTAAAACCCAGGTGTTCTCATTTACTAATCTGATCGACGAAGAAATGACCAATCGCAATCTGCATATAGCTTATGTCTCTCAGATATCCAGAACTATCGGCAAGTACCTTGGTCTCAATACAGAACTGATTGAAGCCATAGCCTTGGGTCATGATCTGGGTCATGCACCTTTTGGGCATGATGGTGAAAAAGCCCTATCCAATTGCTGCGTTGATCATGGCATTGGTCACTTCCACCACAATATTGAGAGCTTGCATATAGTTGATAACATATCACGTAAGGGGATGGGTTTGAACCTCACTTTCCAGGTTCGTGATGGCATCATCTCGCATGATGGTGAGGTGCATAATACAGTATTAAAGCCAGAAACCAGCAAGGATGAAACCCGGATCCAGGAATACATAGATACTAAATCGAAAGGTTCAAATCTTGCCTGGATGCCAGCGACTCTTGAGGGTTGCGTAGTTCGCATTACAGATACTATCGCTTATATTGGGCAGGATATTGAAGATGCTATACGTTACAACCTCCTTAAGCGTGAAGATCTTCCTAAAAACGTTACAGACTATCTGGGAAATAAGAACAGCCAGATTATCGAAACATTAATAAAGAGTGTAATCGTAAATAGTTACGGGCAGGATTGGATAGCCTTTGACGATGAGACTTCTCACTACTTGTTGGAACTGAAGAAATTTAACTATAAGCGCATCTATACAGATGAGAATGTGAAAAAGTCCAACAAGATCATTTACAGAACTATGGGAATGATGTTTGAAAAGTATCTGAACGACATCAAGAGCTCGAATAGAGACTCCAAGATATTCAAACATTTCCTGGATCATAAGGTGCCACAATACCTTGAAAGTTTTTCTCCAGCAGAACAAGTAAGAGATTTTATAGCGACTATGACAGATCGTTATTACAATGAAGAGATCAAAGATTACTTTCTGCCGTGGAAATGGTAAAGATATGAATAAATCAGATATTATTAAAATGCTCAGTCTGACAGATAAGGCTGAGATAGAGCACCTGTATAAGGAAGCGTACAAAGTTAAGAAAGAAAACGTAGGTACAGTGGTGTACTTCCGAGGAATCATTGAGCTCAGTAACTTGTGCACGAAGAATTGCTTCTACTGTGGAATTCGCAGGGACAACGCCAATGTAACTAGATATTCCATGACAGATGAAGAGGTTTATGAATCTGCAGTATGGTCTTGGGAGCAAGGCTACGGATCCATGGTAATACAATCCGGAGAACGTGAAGATCGGGAGTTTGTAGACAGGATTACAAATCTGCTTTTAGAGATCAAGAAGAGGACAAATGGTGAGCTGGGGATCACATTATCATTGGGTGAGCATGATATAGAAGTGTTTAAGCAATGGTATGATGCCGGGGCACATAGGTACTTACTGAGAATAGAAACCTCAAATCCTGATTTGTATAAGAAGCTCCACCCTGCTGATCATGACTGGTATCGTCGGATCCAGTGTCTGAGAGATCTGAAGTCCCTTGGATATCAGGTGGGAACTGGTGTCATGATTGGTCTCCCCTATCAGACAGTGGAAGATTTGGCAGATGATGTTCTATTCTTTCAGAGAGAAGACATCGATATGATTGGTATGGGTCCATTTATCCCACATCCGGATACACCCTTCGCCTCATACCTAGAGAACTATCACGGCGACGATGCGCTTGAAAGAGCTCTGAAGATGATTGCCGTGTGCAGAATCTACTTGAAAGATATCAATATTGCCTCTACTACAGCTTTGCAGGCCTTGAATCCGACTGGTCGAGAAATGGGTCTCCTAGCAGGTGCTAATATCATTATGCCAAATATAACTGACACAAAATATCGTGCGAATTACAAGCTTTATGATGGTAAACCTTGTTTGGATGAGAATGCTTCACTTTGCAGAGGCTGCCTGGAGAAAAGGATTTCCAGCATAGGAGAAAGTATTGGGTACAATAAATGGGGCGATTCCATTCATTGGACCAAGAGGAAAGGAGTCGTCTGATTACCTGTACTCATAGATGATCCATCCAGCATTACCAGAACTGATAAAGATGTAATCTTGATATAGGGCAAGATCCATTGCTGAGGAGTTTAGATTAATCCAATTCAGTTCTTCCAATCTCACCGGATTGTTTATATCTAATATTCGTACTCCTCCAAACCCAAGAGCTACAAAGAGCCGGCCATCCTTGATAGCTAGAGCATTGATATCGTAGGCAAATCTGTATTGGTTTAGTAGTACGGGTCTATCCAGTCTAGTGATATCTATCACATATAGGTTCTTTTCTGCTCCAACCCATAGAATACTATTGTGTTTTGCTATCACTTTAGCGCCAATAAGCTCATAGTTCAGACCTACGCTTTGGGGTAAGCTCAGGTTTGATACATCAACAGTCACCAGACCAAAATCGTTTAGAGCGTATATGTAAGGATACTCTGCTACAAAACTTCTGATCCCCCACTTTTCAGAAAAAACACTTTTAGTTTCCTTTGCACCACCACTGCCAATATCGATAATCTCAATTCCTCTCTGTAAATCTGACACATACAATATGCTTCCCTCTCGTTCTATGCTGTCGCCCTGGAGAAGAGTAGGAAAGAATATTTTTCCGAACACATTCAAAGAGTCTACTTCTAGGAGTGTGTTCGTAGGTTCTCTGGACGAAACAAAGAGATATCTATCTCCCATCAACTCTACATCTTCAATTGTGGAAACTGAAAAGTAGGAGGCATCAATCTGAGGTTGCCATGGGTTGAAGATTGAGTATATCCATACCTGGTTCTGGCCACGACTGATAACCTTATCACCACTAATAGCGATGCCAAAGGAAGGGTGATGCTTATGCTGATAAATACGTCTGAGAAACTTATTGTCAGCAGCTGGAAGCAATGTAGCACACAGGATAAGCATTATTAGGATAAGCTTTTTCAGTTTCATCAGACTCCTCTCATGAGCCGTTTCACAATATCACTGGATTTCATGCCTTCAGCTTCAGCAGCAAAGGAAACAAGAATTCTATGCTGTAAAACATTGACTGCAATAGCGCGGACATCTTCTTCACTGGGGCTCAACCTTCCATCCAATGCTGCTCTGGATTTTGCTCCCAAAATCAAGTATTGCGAAGCTCTGGGGCCAGCTCCCCAGCTAATCCATTTGTTGGCATCACTGGAGCTATCACTGTGGTTTGGCCTGGTTTTACGTACAAGCTCTACAGCATAATCCAGCACATGATCGCTAACTGGGATTGATCGAATGGCATTCTGCAATTCCAATATTTTACTCGAATTGAGCGTAGACTGTACTTGATTTGTAGAATTTGCAGTAGTGAGTACTACAATACTCTTTTCCTCTTCAAAACTGGGATAGTCAATCGTAATGTAGAACATGAATCTATCCAGTTGTGCTTCTGGAAGAGGATATGTTCCCTCTTGCTCAATGGGGTTTTGGGTTGCCATTACAATGAATGGCAGATCCAGATTCCAGGTATTGTTTCCGCTCGTGACCTGGTATTCTTGCATAGCTTGCAATAGAGCAGATTGTGTTTTAGGAGGAGTTCTATTGATTTCATCAGCTAAAATGATATTGGCAAAAACAGGGCCCTTGATGTATTGAAATGATTTGGATTCCTGATTTGTGGAGCTTACTAGAATCTCAGTTCCGGTGATATCAGAAGGCATCAAATCAGGGGTAAATTGAATCCTATTAAATGATAAGTTCAGAGCCTTTGCTATTGTCGATATTAGCAGAGTCTTAGCCAGTCCTGGCACACCCTCGATTAGTAAGTGACCATTGGCAAAGAGGCTGATCAATACCTGATCTATAACGCTCTGCTGGCCTACAATTGTCTTGCTGATCTCAGAAATAATGGCTTCCCGACTAGATTTGAGCTCCGAGACCAAGTCTATTATTCTATTGTCACTTATCATGAAATTCGTCTCCTTTAAACACAAGCTTCAATATATTTGTGCCACTGTATGCAAACGCAGCCACACCCCCAAGAGCAATGATCAAGGCAGTGAGTACATGGGCTGTAGCCATAATTGCACTAACCCCCTCAACTGTCAATCCAAAACCAATGGAGAATATAATAATCATCATCCACTCATTCGATCCCAACTGAGCTGGCGGTTGTGGTAGTGCATATGATAGATTGATTAGTGTGTAGCCAAATAGGACTACAAGATATGAAATCGAGACATCAAATGCTCTGAACACCAGGTAAAAATAGAAGCCATCCAGGATGATTCCAATGGCTGTAATCATTAAGGCGAGTATAAGCTTTGACCAATGATGATCAAAGATGTTCAAGCCCTCAACAAAGAGCCTGATATAATAGCTGAGCTTCTCTCCAATTTTCCGGGGAAACACCTTCACAACTAGTGATAGTACTTTTATGCTGGTTTCTTTATGGAAGGCAGCAGTAAGAATGATAATCAATGATGCCAGGAATACCAGTACCAATAACGACAGCAGGACAGTTACAGCATATGATATCTTGATACTCACAAAAGGGAGCACAAGTAGCACTATCAAGATGCCAATGGTATCGAAAGATTTATCGATAAATATGGATGGTAACAGATTAACAATAGGTACGTTGGAACTCTTTTTCGCAAGCCAGGCTTTTACAAACTCTCCGATACGTATGGGGATCAGATAGTTTGCAAAGTTGCCTCCCATCGAAAATAGCCAACTCTGCAGGATACTTAGTTTGACAACTGGTGAAACCAGCAGATTCCACCTGAGCGAACGCAAAAAATACGCCGATAAGTATATCACAGATGCTAATAAGAGATAAACTGGTCTTACATCCAGGATTTGATTCTTCAGCTCTGTAACATCTATGAATGAAATCCAGAGGCCAATGAGGACTAAGCCCAGGATCAATACTAATACGAGATAAAGCGCTTTATTCTTTTTCATCGGGGATGAACAACATAAACAAGTGATGAGCCCAAAATTGCTTCAGCCAATCGGGTAGATATTTTTCAAAGGGATAGTAAAGCATCATCCGCTCTGCAAAACCTGGATCTATTCCACTGTAGTAATCCAAAATAGTGATTCGCTTTCGACTGGATGGAGTGCTGGGTAAAAAGCTTTTTACCGCTCCATGCATAAATTTAAAAGCCACAAGATGATTCTGAACAAATTCTTCCTTATTCATGCCAATATCAGGCCAGGGGGGGCAATCGATATAAGACATCTCCCTTAAGCTCCATCGTAAACTCTTCATAATCCTGCTAATACGCCTGGGATTGATGTTTTCCATGATAAGGCTCTCGCTGAACGACTTGGTTGATTCTGCCTTTTGAATTCTGAAACCTAATCCTGATTGATTGGGGACACATAATACAATTGCTTTCTTGGCTATGCGAGTGGCATTCGCCAAGAACAGAGGAAGGTCTTTGACAAACCAAAGTGCCGAGAAGTTCCATAGGAGATCGTAGCTATTGTCACTGTATGAAAGACTTGTATAGTCTTTATTAAAGCTAAATGTAGCTTTTTTTTCAGTCGTTTGCCATGTTCTTTGGATCAGATCCAATCTTTCTTTGCAATGATCTTCCAAGTGTACTTGACAACCGAGTTTGGCCAGGCCCAGAGAATTGATTCCGCTAAGCCCTGTAAAACCAAATGATGGGGTTTCTATTACGGATTGTATGCCAAACTCATTGATCAGATCAAATAACTTATTGTTCAATACTATACGTTCATATGAAGATCCCAGACCTTCATGGGGATCCTGGTAGTATTTCTTCCAAGTGTTGATTATTGGGATGGCCACTATTTGAACTCTGCTATGATCGTTTCAAACTCTGGGATCGTATAGCTTGGCTTGATACCTGTTAAAGTATAAAAATCTTTCACTTCATAGAACCAACTTTTGGAAATCAGCTCGATCCTACTAATCCAAAGCTCACTCATCATGAGCCTGAACACGAACTCGAAGAGTTTAAAGAATATGGGGTCAAACTGCATATACTTTGGGTAATTAGATTGTTTGAGTTGTCTGGAAACAAAGTTCACAAGATCCTTTAACTGAACAGGTTCTCTGTCTGCAACATTAAAGGTGGAACCAGTTGGGAAGTCATTTTGGAGAAACCATATAAAGGCACTTGTGACCGTATTGATATGACACAAGTGAATCCATGTCTTCTTTGTAACCAGAGGAAAGGATCTCTGTTTTATCATTTTTACTAGTTGATAGGGAAATCCATAATCTCCAATCCCATATGTGATTGATGGCCGTAAAATGGCTACCTTCAGCCCGGACATGATTGCCCTATTAATTACCTTTTCTGCTTCAATTTTGGTGTAATGATAGTAGTTATCATTGACTCTCTGGGTGAAGTTATTAGCAGGTATCTCAAGAGGGATGGCACCAAATATACCGACCGAAGAGCAGAACAACAGTGTCGTTGAGTTCTTTATACAGTACGCGCAGATCACTTCTACAGAAACCACATTGGATCTGTAGTAGTTTTCCCTTGAGAATTTTCGCCCGCCCCGTAGAGCCCCGATATGTATAATCGTATCAAACTCGTGTGAATCCAGATAGCTTCTTAAAGTTGATGAATCACCTAAATCAATGTATGAGATTTCGATCTGATCTTTGAACTCCCGAATTCTACTCTCAGCAGTTCCCGGACGCACGAGTCCATACAGTTTATATTCGCCATCCAAATCTAGAACACTACGGAGAACAGATTTTCCAATAAAACCCGAGATCCCGGTTATTAAAACTCTTTGCATTATAATTGACTAATATCCAAATAGTTTTTTAAAGAGACTGGGCTCACGCCTTCTCAGTTTATTTTCCTTACGAGTAACGAGATATCGGTAATCGACAGGTTCATTACGAACAATTTTGGCAGGATTGCTGCTCGATAGCAGTGTGGCTGTATAGGGGTCGTATGTGGATTGGATTTTATCTATAGCTTCCAGATAGCCTCCAAACTGGGACCTTACATGATCATCTGATCCCAAAAAGTGAACCCAGCCATTATCAAGCATCTTCCAAGCAGCCCTCATCACGGTGTTACCATACTGACCTGTCAAGCTGCCAGTATTAACTTGGACGTAGAGGTTTCGATCGATTAATGTATCAATCTTTTCAGGCCTATTCATCAGGCTTACATAGCGTTCCGCATGGGCCAGAATTGGTTTGTAGCCCTTACGCAGTAAGCAGTAGATGTTGGCATAGAAATCCTCGGGCAGACCGTTTAACTCAGTCTCGACGAGGACATAAGAACTATCACCCATAGTCAAACTATGTTTTGTGATGTCCTCTAGAATTCCATGCTGGAGAAATACTTCGAACCCAGGGATTAACTCAATCGAAACATTTTGATGTTTTAGCTCGGCAGACAATTCATCAAATCGTTTGTTGTACTGATCTCTCGTGTACTCGTAATGCCCCTTAAAATAGTGGGAGGTCAGAAAAACGCTTTCGATACCTCCATCCGCCATGTCTCGTAATTGCTTAACCGAGTCTTCCAGAGAACGGGAACCGTCATCAATATTTGGCATTATGTGACAGTGTATATCAATCATCTTAGGGTAATCTTTCCTGAATCATCTGGATGAACTCTACCAAAACATCATTTCTGGGATAAGGGCTGATGAGCTTTTCAGAATCAACCAATAACTTATCTACGGCTCTTTTGGCTTTATCAAAACCCATCAAACCGGAGTAGCCTGATTTTGAGGCAGGGCTGAACTCATCTGAAAAATCCAGGTCATCACTACTGCGATTATAATCATTAGCAATGTCATCAATCATCTGATATGCCATACCAAGATTTTGGGCATAAGCGCTCATGGTCTGTTGAGTCGCCTCATCAGCATCTGCGAGGATACAGGCTATTTCTGCAGCTGCTTGCAACAACGAACAGTATTTTTTCAGATCAATATAGCGTAGAGCATTGATCTTCATTACCTTGCGCTTGTTTATCAATTCGACTGCCTGACCTCCAATTACTCCGTATGTTTTCGCATAAGTGGATAGAATCCTGGTCGCTTGAAGAGATTTGGAGGCGTCTTTAGTATCAGCCAGGACTTCAAAAGCCAGAGCATACAAGGCATCGCCTGCGAGTATTGAGGTTGTATTGTCATAATAGACATGATGCGGTGGCTTGGAACGGCGCTCTTTGACGTTCATTAGACAAGGCATATCATCATGAATTAATGATGCGTTATGCAAGATTTCGATAGCACAAGCGGCTGGTAGTGCAAAATCAAGTTGCTTGATTTTCTTGGCTCCTGTAAGCATCTCATAGATAGAGATTAGCAATAATGGTCTCCATCTTTTACCACCTGAAAAAACAGAATACTTGAGGGATTCTTTTAGTTCCCTTGCATAGGGAGTATCGAATGACACATACTCCTTTAGAGCATTATCAATTAGTTCCAGCCTTGTTTCAAAATATTGTTGGATAAGCAATTTCAACTCCTGTGCTTTAGTATGGTCTGTATATAACGCACACTAGACTCATCAAGAATAATGTGATAGTTGTCAAGGTTTTTTATTGGCTTAGTTGGATTTGACGAACTTAACGGGAATGCCAATGATGTTCACTTCAATCTCTTTTGAAGCGTGAAGATTCCCGTGGAAAAAGATAAATCCACTCTTTGTCCCCCCCGGAACAATATTACCAAAGAGAAAGCTGCTTTGCATCAGAGCGAAGAGCGTTTGTTGCCGTTGATCCGGATTGGCCAAACTCCTGCTGGGATCTGATGGATCTTGAAAAAACTCACTGTAGGCTGGGATCTGATAAGCGTTGATAATGCTTTGAGCTGATATCACGTCAAATTGTCGGTTATCCTGTAGTACATAGATGTCGGTCTGTTGGATCACTCTATTGGTTCTTCCACGATTCTTAACTTCAATGTATACGGGGAAAAAATGTGAATTCAGTTTTGATAAGTCACCAGCTAACAATTGTGGACGGATAGCTATCAACAAGCTATCCGTCCTGATTACTGAGAAACCGCTCTCGACAGAAACAATGTCGGTTTCTACCGGGACAAATCTGCTAATACTGCATGATGTAAGCAGCATCATAAGTATGAGATAGGCTATGCTAGATATCAGTCTCGTCTTCTTCAAGGAAGTCCGATGAAACATCAATTTCTTCATTATCATTATCAAGATCATCAACTACATCTTCAGTCATGTGTGGTTTTTCTTGCAGTTCATGTTGTAGTTTATCTGCTTCATCCAGGATCGTAGCTTCATCTGGTTCGCTAGGAATATAAGTAATGTCTTTAACTTTATCTTTGGTATTAAGATTGATAAGTCGAACTCCTTGAGTATTCCTGCTAACCAGCGATATGTCTGCTACACGCTGCCGGATGATCATCCCATCCTTGGTAATAATCAACAGATCGTCTTCATCTTCGACAATCATTAGTGAGGCCATGTAACCATTTCTCGCGCTGGTCTTGAGAGTTATCACACCCTTTGAACCGCGTCGTGTGGGAGTGTATGAGGCTATAGGAGTCCTCTTCCCAAAACCATTCTCGCTCACAGCCAGGATAGTTCTGGGGATGGGAGTACCATTCTCTAGAGTGTCTTCCTGGCGAATCACGCTCATTGATATCACATAGTCTTCAGAGCGCAAGTTTATTCCTTTTACACCCTTGGTAAAACGACCCATTTCCCTGGCATCCTGCTCATTGAATCTATTGCAATACCCATGTCTGGTTGCGAGCAAAATATCGTCATTACCATTGGTTAGTTTAGCTTCGATGAGCTCATCGTTTTCCATGAGCTTGATGGCAAGAATTCCACCAGATCTTGGTCTGGAGAATGCTGTAGCAGCTGATTTCTTGATCAATCCATTCTTTGTGCACATCACAATACTTTGGGCTTCGCTGAATTGCTTTAAAGTGACAAATGCTTTGATTTTCTCACCTTCCTGGAATTTGACGAGATTTACGACTGCCTTTCCTCTGGCTGTCCTGCTTGCTTCCGGAATTTCATATACTTTGAGCCAGTAGCAGCGGCCAAAATCTGTGAACAGCAAAATATATGAATGTGTTGATGCTACAAACACATACTGAGCGAAATCTTCCTCTTTGAGGTTGGAAGCAGATAGACCTCTCCCCCCTCTGCCTTGACATTTGTAAGCATCTACTGAGATTCTTTTGATATAGCCATCATGGGTGATCGTTACCACTGCAAGTTCATCAGCAATAAGATCTTCCATATTGAAACTAGATCCAGAAAATGGTATGATTACAGATCTTCTTGCATTATCAAACTTTTGCTTTATCTGTAGCGTTTCATCCTTTACAATCTCCATTCTCAGTTCACGACTGGCCAGAATGTCATTTAACCTGTTTATTGTGAGGATTAATTCTTGATACTCACTTTCAATCTTTTCTCTTTCCAGGCCTGTCAGTCTTTGTAATCTCATTTCGAGAATTGCCTTGGCTTGAATTTCGCTTAGACCGAACTTGTTTTGTAATTGCTCATTTGCTTCTACCGTAGTTTGTGAAGCTCGGATAGTGGCTATAACTTCATCAAGATTGTCCAAAGCAATTCTGTAACCCTCGAGAATGTGCAACCTACTCTCAGCGTTACGAAGCTCAAACTGCGTTCTCCGCAAAACGATATCATGCCTGAAGCTGATAAAGTTTTCCAGCATCTCCTTCATGTTGAGGATCTTTGGCTCACCATCGACGAGACAGAGATTGATCACACCAAAGGTGGATTGCAACTGTGTGTATTTGTAAATGAGATTTCTCACCACTTGAGCATCATGGTTTCTTTTTACCTGTATGACCAGGCGCATACCATCTCTACCAGACTCGTCGCGGATATCGCTGATCCCTTCTAGTTTCTTCTCTTTCACCAAATCGACCAATCTATCGATCAAAAGGGTTTTGGCCAGTTGATATGGAATCTCTCTTATAACTATAAACTCTTGTTCGTTGTCTTTAACCTCGATATCGGCTTTACCACGAACAATCACTTTTCCTCGACCTGTTTCAAAATATTCTTTTATGCCATCCATTCCCAAAATCATACCACCAGTTGGGAAGTCTGGCCCCTTGATGTACTGTAAAAGCTCTAGAGGTTCTATTCCTGGATTCTCAATGGTTGCAACTACAGCATCGCAGATCTCGCCGATATTGTGAGGAGGCATGTTTGTAGCCATACCAACGGCAATTCCTGATGAGCCGTTTACGAGAAGATTGGGGATCTTGCTGGGAAATACGACAGGTTCTTTTCGGGTTTCATCATAGTTTGATTTGTAGTCGACGGTGTCTTTCTCGAGCTCTTCAAGCATCTCTGTAGTAATCTTTTGCATCCTTGCTTCTGTATAACGCATAGCAGCAGGGGGATCACCGTCGATGGAACCGAAGTTTCCTTGTCCATCTATCAGAGGATATCTCATGATCCAGGGTTGAGCCAATCTCACTAAAGTGGGATAAACTACTTGTTCACCATGAGGGTGGTAGTTACCAGATGTGTCACCAGCAATTTTAGCGCACTTTCTAAAATGACCTCCTGGACTGAGGTTCAGCTCGTGCATAGCAAAGATAATGCGTCTTTGAGAAGGTTTGAGTCCATCCCTTACATCAGGAAGAGCCCGGGAGACTATTACGCTCATTGAATAGTCGAGATAAGACTGCTTCATTTGATCTTCTATTTGAACGTTTAGTATTCTAGTATTATCAGACATTTATCTCTCCTATACATCCAGATTCTTAACATATTTTGCATTGGTATGGATAAATTCGCGACGTGGCTCCACTTCATCACCCATGAGAATGGTAAACATTCGATCAGCTTCAATGGCATCGTCCATCTTCACAGATATCATAGTACGATACTCAGGATCCATTGTGGTTTCCCACAGCTGTTCCGGGTTCATTTCACCAAGACCTTTATAGCGCTGGATCTGAACACCTTTGGTACCGTATTCTTCAAGAGCGACATCTCGCTCATCCTCAGTAAAAACATAAGTCTTCTGTTTTCCTTTTCTCACCAGGAATAGTGGAGGTCTGGCGATGTATATCTTACCATGTTCAATGAGTGGCCTCATATACCTGTAGAAAAAGGTCAGAAGCAGTGTCGCAATATGAGCTCCATCTACATCTGCGTCGGCCATGATGATAATCTTTCCATAGCGGACTTTTGTAACATCAAAATCGACTCCAATACCTGCTCCTATAGCCAGAATTATTGGCTGTATCTTATCGTTGTTCAAAACTTTATCGACTCTCGCCTTTTCAGTATTGAGCATCTTTCCCCAAAGTGGAAGGATCGCTTGGAAAGACCTGTCCCGACCTTGCTTTGCTGATCCTCCTGCTGAATCACCCTCAACCAGGAACAGTTCTGTTTGCTCGGGGTCACGGATGGAGCAATCGGCCAGCTTGCCTGGCAATGAACCACTTTCTAAAACTGATTTTCTACGAGTAAGCTCTCTGGCCTTTCTTGCTGCTTCCCTGCTTCTTGCTGCATTGATGCTCTTGGAGGCTATGTTTTTGGCCTCTGCGGGATGTTCTTCAAAATAGGTCATCAGTTTTTCGTATACTGCAGAGTTTATAATCCCTTCTACATCTGAATTTTGGAGCTTGGTTTTGGTCTGACCTTCAAATTGCGGATTGGAGATTTTTACACTCACAACAGCCGTAATTCCTTCTCTTATATCTTCTCCAGAGGGAGAAACTTTTTCGTTTTTGAGAAGATCAGCGTTCTTTATGTATGTGTTCACAGTTCTGGTCAGGCCAGATTTGAAGCCGCTGAGATGTGTTCCACCTTCAATTGTATTGATGTTGTTGGCAAAGCTGAATATATTTTCTTGATAGCCCTCATTGTACTGAAGTGCAACCTCAAAGGACATTCCTTCTTTTTCACTGTCAATGTAAATTGGTTTGGGGGTAAGAGGCTTTTTATTCTGGTTCAGATACTCCACAAATGATACTATGCCTCCATCGTACTTAAAGTCGTGCATTCTTTCATTTCTTTCATCTTTAAGAATAATGCGTATACCCCGATTTAGGAAGGCAAGTTCTCTAAGACGTGTTGTAAGATAATCGAAGCTGAAATCCACAGTTTCGAATATGCTTGCATCAGGCTTGAAGAGTATTATTGTACCGCGCTTGTTAGTATCTCCAATCACCTTCAGTTCAGTAACGGGGATACCTCTCTCATATCTTTGATAGTGAATCTTTCCGCCAATGTGAATGCGGACTTCCAAGAAATCCGAAAGAGCATTAACTACAGAAACACCCACCCCATGAAGACCACCGGAGACCTTATAGGATTTATCATCAAATTTACCGCCGGCATGCAATACAGTCATGGCAACTTGAACACCAGGAATACCCATTTCCTTATGAAGATCCACCGGTATGCCACGACCATTGTCATCAACCTCTACAAAGCCTTCTCTGGTTATTGATACTTTGATCTGATCGCAGTACCCGGCCAAAGCTTCATCAATGGAATTGTCTACTACTTCATATACGAGATGGTGCAATCCCCTTTCACTAGTACCCCCAATATACATTGCAGGACGTTTTCTGACAGCTTCCAGGCCTTTCAAGACCTTTATGTTACTGGCAGTATAGTTCGAATCAGTCATAATCTATTATCTCCCATATACTTATATACTCTTTAGTGAATTGATGGTTCAAACTCTCAACTATTTGAGCATCGAAGCATCGTTATCTGATTGCAATATAAAATGATAGTCGTTTTTTGTCAAGAAATAAACCGACTAATTTGAGATTTTTATCTGCCTATATATCAATGAGTTACTGTCTTGTTGACAAAACGGATGGATGCCCCTTCTCAACGGCTGATATAGAATACGCTAAATGACTATCTGGATATGTGTTAAGATGAATATTGATGGCTTTTGACACAAGATCGTCTCAAGTCTTGGACTCCACTATCAACATTAGTTCCGACCAGCGTGTGAAAAGCAGTTCGTATCTGCTGTTTAGACCTTCATAGTTCTTGGCTAAAACGCTGTATTGCTCATATGTATGGTTCGCTTTAGAGTCATTCATTAACTCCTCAACATTGATAATCTGAGCTTCAAGCTCAGAGATCTCTTTTTCAATGGATAGCAGTTCTTGTTGTTCATTGTAGGATAGGCCATTCCTGACTTTTTTGGGTCTGATGATCTTGCTTTTTTTGAGCTCTTCTGATTTTTCCCGTTCGTACTTCTTAACTAAGAGATAATCAGAGTAGTTGCCGGCAAACTTACGAATCTCTCCATCTTCAAAAATGAATAGATAGTCAATCGTTCTATCCAAAAAATAGCGATCATGAGAGACAACCAGCAGGCATCCTTGAAAGGCATCCAGGTAGTCTTCCAACACTTCAAGAGTTCGAATATCCAGATCATTGGTTGGTTCATCAAGAACAATGAAGTTTGCTCCGAACATTAACGATTTTAGCAGATACAATCTTTTACGCTCGCCTCCAGAAAGTGACCCGAGCTTCATCAGTTGCATTTTGTGGTCAAATAGAAATCTCTTGAGCATCTCCGTAGCTGTAAACTTTGTGCCATCCCTGGTTTTGATAACTTCTGCATATTGAGCTATGTAATCGTATACACTCAGTTTAGGGTCAAATGTATCATCCTCTTGCTTGTAATATGAGAAATGAGTATTTACACCAACTTTGATGGCCCCCATATCTGGTTCTTCCTCACCCGAGATTATACGCAGAAGAGTTGTTTTCCCACAGCCGTTGTCGCCCACAATGCCAACCCTTTCGTTGGCCTGGAACACGTGATCGACATTTCGAAACAGCTGAATATTATTGTAGGACTTGGATAGCTTATGCAGCTCCAGTATTGTCTTTCCCAAACGATCCGTTTGAAAGGAAATATCTAAATCTGTATTGGATATTAAATATGACTTTGAAAGTAGTTCCTTTACTCGATCGATATGGTTTTTGGGCTTTGATGCCCTTGCCTGAGCTCCCCGGGAAAGCCATTGAAGTTCCTTGGAGAGCTGTGCTTTTCTCCGTGTTTCCTTACGTTGGGCATCAACCTCTCTTTGCATTTTCCCCTTTAAGTATTCAGAGTAACTACCAGGATAAAAGAATAAGCTCGAGTTCTCAATTTCCAATATTTTATTCGCGACAGCATCTAGAAAGTAGCGATCATGAGTCACGAATATCACAGCTTGTTTGCTATCAGACAGATAATCCTGCAACCATTCAATTGAATCCAGGTCCAGATGGTTGGTGGGTTCATCCAACACATACAGATCTGGCTTGAGGGCAAGAACCCTGGCAATATCAACCTTTCTTTTCTGTCCACCTGATAGCTCATCGATTCTTTTACCAAAATCAGTCAGACCAAGCTGAGTTAGGATCGATTTGTATTTGTAGACTTCCTCATCAAGAATTATGTGATCTGGTGGGAAGACGTGGTCCAAAACTTTTGCATCTGGATCGAATACTGGGTTCTGAGGGAGATAACCTATCTTAAGATGATTTCGAGTAGTTATTGTTCCACTTGTAGGTTCGTTCTCCTTTGTCACTAGTCTCAGCAGGGTAGTTTTACCGCTACCGTTTACCCCTATCAATCCGATTTTGTCCTCTGAGTGAATACCAAGGTTAGCATTTTCAATGATAACTTTGTCACCTATCTGAGAAGATACACCATGGAGAGTTAGGATGACGTCTGAAATACTTGTTAGCATATTGATTTGTGATGGCGTCCCTGAGGCGATTCGAACGCCTGACCTTCACCTTCGGAGGGTGCCACTCTATCCAGCTGAGCTACAGGGACGCAACACAACGGCAGAATTTCAATAAGCCCTTTTTTGTCAATATCTTTACAGACTGTTGTCAAATTCGCTCTTCCCCATCAGGTATCTGGTGGACAATGGTGCAAGATCTTTGAGAAGTGGGACAAGGGTTCGAGAGAGATCTCTAATCTCCCACTGTGCATGCTCATCAGATCTGAGTCTTGCAAAATGATATAGTTCTCTTAGATTCATTTTGGCAATGATTCTAACTCTTGTCGAATTCGTCCTGATGTAGGGAAGTAAACTCTCGTGACTGTTTGAAAGTTCAGTACTAAGTGATCTGCACTTAGAATACAATTCCCTCCAGCGCAAATCTCTTCCAATGTTCTTCACTGACTTCGGGATCTCAAAACCCAGGCCAGATGAACTAGTCTGTTTGATAATCGTGCAAAGCCTATGTCTTTTAAATTGACTCCAGCAGCTCTCAGACATGACAAACTCGATAGTAAAATCGACCATTTCGAAAGCCTTTGGTAGTTTATGCCAGCTCTTGATTCCCTCAAATAGTATGTCAAACAGCTTATCCTTTTCATTGATACTGAGGCTTGTGACATGATCTCTCACGGCTGAATATTCGTGCTCTTCATTCTGGAAAATCAAGGAAGCAAGAATGGTATCATCAGGAGAACTCGGATGAGAAATTATACTCACACTTTGCCAGGTATCATTGCTTGGGTGTTGAGAGAGAGCTATTTTTTTTTGATAGAATACATCTGCATCTGTGTATTTCACCAGGGATGGAGCTACATCCGTTACGAGTTTCTTGATTTGGGAGTGCAGAATACTTGCCTCGCTGCATGGCAAGCAAGCAAGTCTTCTCAGCATTCCTTCGAGGCTTCTGGCATTAATAGTGATGCCCATTTGTGTTTTGGTGGCCAAAGGTAGTATGTATCTTGCATCTTCTTTGGCCAGATTCTCCTTGTCTCGCTTGCTTAAGTTCAGTTCGCGGTACTCATTGATCAGCTCGTCTAGAGTATTTTTGTACTCTTCAAACAGTTCATCCATGAGTAAGATATACTGATTTCTTAGATTACCAGTTAGTTCTTCTGGCACTACGTAGTCTCTTTGGAAAGTGACATATCTTTGACTCTTTTCAGTAAAGGAAGCTAGTCTTGTTTTTTGTATGTGCTCTGTAATATACCTGGAGACGCCAATCAAATCGAGGTTGAAAACAGCATGTTCAGCAATCGAGCTGTGCCCCATATCGTAGATTATGTTTTCGTTTGATTCGCGCGCTTTTTGTAGTTCTGAGAGCGCAATAGATCTCAATTGATCTACGTCTTTTGAGCTCCTGCTGATTCTAGCATAGGCTGCAGAGATTACTTCTGGAGTCGCAACATCGCTATCCACGCATCTATCAATCAAGGACTTATCAATATTGTACCCAGCGAGAAGAACTCTCATCTACGCCTCAATCCACCAGAGCTGAAACACTGCTAGCTCCAATACGGTTTGCACCAGCAGCAATCATTGCCAGCGCCTGATCTTTTGATTTAATACCGCCTGAGGCTTTGACGCCTAGTTTTGGGCCAACGCAACGACGCATGAGCTGTACATCTTCTATAGTAGCACCAGTAGTACCAAAACCTGTTGAAGTTTTTACAAACTGTGCCCCAGCTTTTTTGGCAAGGAGGCAAGAGTGAATAATCTGTTCTTCAGAGAGGTAGCAGGTTTCCAGGATAACTTTGAGCAGTACATTATTCTCCATACATATCTGTGCCACCATTCTCATGGTTTCGTAGTTCTCTTCCGGGTCTTCGTTCAACATGGAAGACAGGTTCATCACCATATCAAGCTCATCTATCCCGAGTTCGATGGCAGCACTTGCTTCAGCCAGAACAGCCTCTGCATCACCAGCCCCAAGAGGAAAGTTCACTACTGTACAGGTTTTTACTGCATCATCAAGAAATCCATTTACAGCAGTAACGTAGTATGTGTTTACACAAACCGAGGCACAGGAATATTTGAGAGCCATCTCGCACAGACTATCAACATCTGAAAATGATGTATTGGCTCTTAAGACAGTAGCATCAATGATGCTCGCTACTGGGCTTCCTTCAATAAATAGCTGGTCTGGATCATCTTTACGGCATTTGAGGCAATTGAGGCAGATCAGATGATCTCCCCCACATACGCACTCTCCGTTATCTTCAAAATGCTCTCTTGCAATACGTTCAATAATGTTCATCATTTCCTCTATATCTTATGTATTGTATGCTAGCTGTCCACAAGCTCCACCGATTTCAGATCCTCTACTCTTGCGAATAGTGACGGCTTGTTTGATACTTCTGGCTAGTTCCACAAATCGTGTCATCTCGTCGTCCGTCGGAGCTCGAAAGCTGGCGTTATGAATCGGATTCCATGGTATCAAATTTATCTTGCATGAGATATCTGTCACGTACTTTTTCAATGCTTTGAGGTCATCAACGCCCATATTGACATCAGGTATCATGATGTACTCGAATGTAATCCTATAGCTGGTTTTACTTCGAAAGTACATAAGTGCTTTCTTTAGTTCATTTAATGGATAAATTGCATTGATTGGCATGAGCAAATCTCTCTTTTCCGGTATGGCCGAGTTTAGTGAAACTGCCAGTTTAGTTTTAATCCCACTATCTGCCAATTGAATTATACCCGGAATGACTCCACATGTCGAAATCGTCGTTTTACGCGGGCTAATAGAAATGGATTTGTCGGATTGGATAATCCTCAGAGTTTTAAGGACAGACTCGAGATTGTCCATCGGTTCCCCCATACCCATAAATACCAGATTAGAAATATGCATAGGTTTGATCTGTCTGGCGGCCATGACGATCTGTCCTACAATCTCATGAGTATCAAGATTTCTCTTCAGTCCATGTTTCCCAGTCTCACAAAATAAACAATCTCTGGCACAACCAGCTTGAGAAGAAATGCATAGTGTGTTCTTCCGTTCTGTAGGGATCAAAACCATCTCAATGACTTTGTTATCGTTCATACTCAGGCTATACTTGATAGTTCCATCAGAAGATTCTTTTTGTGCAAGCACTTTCGGTAAAGAGGTAGCCAGGTAATCAGAAAGGATGCTTCGAAGGCCCTTGGGCAGATTGGTCATTTGGCCAATATCGCTTACAAACTCGCGATAGATCCAGTTCAGAAACTGCTTACTGCGGTAACTCGGCTGACCCAGTTCAGCCAGAATCGTCTCCAATCGCTCTGGTTCTATACCATATACTTGAATCATCTAATTTACCATGTTGGTCGATGTCAGTTTGTTTAGGGGTTTTGCTGAATTACGCCTGGATGACTTCATCCATGAGGTTGATCTCACTCTTATCTGGGAAAAAAAGTGGCAGTACCGATTTACGGTGCTGCCACAAGGAACCAAAAGCATAACTATATTATCTCGAATACTTTCAATAACACGCTAATTAAGACTACAAGATTGGCTATCAGGAATATCTGCACTCTAACAGCCAGTTTCTGAATCTCGTTACGATTGGTTTGAATCTTTTTCTCCAGTCTTACCATCATGTGTTCCACTGTAGCAAGTTTCTCCTGGGTCTTATCCAATTTCTTGATGTTTGCATCATGCGCCTTATTGCGGTTGAAGTGTTGAAACAGCTCAAAAGCTAGTGGTAGAAATGAGGGAATAAATCTTTTAAAGCTCTTATCTGTCATCAAGTTATCTCCTCTTATAGCTGTAACCAATACTCAAGAAGTGGGTGCCATCGAGTACAGTGTGGTGGGTATAGGCATAATCAAGATTAACACCACTGAGATGGAATCTTGCTCCTGCACTCCAGGTGGCAGGATTCTGATGCACTCCAGCCCTAACACTGAAAGAATCGAATAGTTTTGATTCAACTCCAGCCATAAATTCAGTTTCCTGAGCAAAGTCTTTTTTCATTTCAATTGAAGTAATAACACCTTCATATGGAACATAGGAAATGCCCATCGCCATTTTTCTGGGAATCTCATCTTGATTGTTAATGCCCAATTTTGGATTGTTCAGATTAGTAACCGAAAAGCCAAAACGAGTTCTTTGATGCAGTATAGCCAGAGCAGATACGTCAATACCCATGGTGTATTCGGGGTCTTCGCTTTCGAAACTAAGAGCATAGACATTTGCTGTATACCCAAAACTGATGGTGGAGTGGATATCCTTCACCAAGTTGAAGGCATGAGAAATACTCCAGGTTTGCTCACTCAACAAGCTAGTATCTTCATAATCAACATCAAACATTCTGGCACCAAAACCAAGAGAACCGAGGTTGTTTGGTAAGCGAATAACTGCAGCTGCAGCCTTGAACTCACTGAACTTCTGATTGTATAAATTCGAAAAGGCAAGGCTAATCTCGTTTTCACTGCCAGTCAGACCGGCAGGATTGTAAAACACTGCTGAGACATCATCAGCCACACCCGTATAGGCATTGCCCATGGCTCGTGCTCTGGCTGAAGGCTGGTAGTCATCAAACACCGCTAAAAGAAGCAGTGAGGGAAGCAAAATTGCAATCGTTAAAACTATCTTTTTCATTATTATGACCTCACTTTAACATGGATCGGATTACTATCGGTTGAACTGTTTCTTCCCTATGACCTGTGTTCCTCTCAATAATCTCAAGATGACAGTAGTACATACCAATCGGCAGATAATTCATGTTACTATCTCTGCCATTCCAGGTAAAACTCTCAATTCCATTTGCTGAGGAAATGTTCTTATTGACGGGAGTATGAACGAGCTTACCTTGGACATTATAGATTCTGACAATGGCTTTAGCATTTATTCCAGTGGAGGGAACCTGACAGCCGTATTTGATGGTAATGGTCTCTCTCTCAGGATTGAAAATATTCTTGTGGCTACTGTCTGTATAAATGTCAAGAAAAGCTATCCGCTTGTTGATTTTCACCATGATGGATCCATGAGTAAGATTAACAATATCGGTATTGTTATACTTAAACTCATCGATCATCAATACAGCATTCCCATACTTGAGGGGTCTAAACAGGAGAGAGATCAACTTCACGTCATCCACAGGTGATGTCATTGGGCCACCTTGATAGTCTCCCGTATTCCAGGCATCGTAAAAAATGTTCAGAGTAGTTTCATCAGTTGAAAGGCTCCATTCTGGCATGCTAAGAGTGAGCGTGGAATCGATGACAATCCCCTCAAACTTGACCATAGTGGGATCAAACTTCAGGGTCATTGTGTAGTTCTCGACTCCATAAGATGGTCTGAGTCGTGATGTTGTGATATCGAGCTTTTCAATCTCATCTATTACAGCATTGGGAGCACTTTGCATTCTTATAGAAGAACTAGCCAAAGTGTACTCTTGGATCATGTCTGCATTGTTACGAGGATTAATCGCATATTCATTAAAGGAGTAATCTACCACTCCTCTAATCTCTGCCCACGTTTGCCCTACAGATATTCCACTCCATACGTGACCCGGAGTAAAGCACTGATTATCGATCTGAGCCGAACCTGAGCCGTCATTGACATAGAACTCCTGATAGTTGTTGGGTGTCGATGTCACATTTGCATTCTGAATCATGACATACACGCTTTCCCACTGTTCTCCTGTCGCAGCTGAGCCTAAGTCACCAGTATTGATAAGTGTTGGTGGTGGTAATGGGTTGTTGGAGCTAATTACCTGGAAAGCACTGGGGAAAACTAATTCTGTAAGACCGTAGTATTCATCGATGTTTCCAGTAACCTGTACGAGATCTCCAAGCTGAGGCTGATGCTGGTTTGTAAATATAAACAAACCACTCCAGGGACCTCCCTGAGGGTCTGAGATCACAAAGCCAAAGTTGGTGGTGCTAGAACCTGTATAATATCTGGGTGCAGTGACGATTCCCTGCACTGTAACTGACTGCCCATAAAAAGGGGAGTTTCCACTGGGGTCAGTTGTGTACTGGATTTCGTAACAGGTTCTAATTGTTTGGGCTGCTATAAACTGGATTACAATTAAAAGCGCCAGAACGAGGATTAAACGTTTCATTGAAGACTCCTTATCCCTGTGTCAGGGAATTCTCGGTCTGAATATCATTTTTGTCTTTTGAATCTAGGGCTTCGTGATCTTTCACGAAAAATATCTCGTAAACCATCAATAGCATAGCTATCACAATGGCTGAATCAGCAATATTAAACACAGGCCAGCGGTGCATAATAAAATCCGGAAAATCGACGTCTATAAAATCTGTGACGCGGCCAAAGCGAATTCTATCAATCAGATTGCCAACTGCACCACCTAGGACAAGTCCGAACGCAACCACTTGGATTCTATTCCTGGAGTTTAGCAGCAAGTACATTATAAAAGCTATAGCCAGTAACGAGAATGATACAAAAAACAATCTGTTATATGCTGGATTTGGGAGCGAAATGCTGAAAGCAGCTCCATCATTTTCTACATAACTCAGTCTTAGCAAATCACCAATAATGGGTCTGGATTCGTAAAGCTCCATGTTTATCCGTATAAGAACTTTGGTGATTTGATCAGCCAGGACCACCGTCAAGAAGATCCATACTGCATGCATTCTATAGATTGGATTGTAGTTCATTCCGACTATCTCTTCTTCCGCTTACCTTTTTCTTCATCTTTTTCTTTACACTCAATACAATACTTGGCATAAGGAATAACCTCAAGACGTGCTTCTTGAATGTGGCATCCGCAAATCTCACAGATACCATAGGTTCCATCAGTGATTCTACGCATGGCATCGTTTAGCAGTTTTATTTTTTCACGCTCTTGCTCCATCAACATCACAGTCTGTTCCATTAAGTTGGTATCAGAACCCTGATCGGCTTGATGGAAGGCATAGGCAGACAAATCACCGGAGCTCTCTTTGGCTCCTTTACTTTGGTCTTTATTGATGTTTTCGATATAAGCCAGACTTTCGCACAGTTCTTTGTGTAGAACCGCTTCGTACATCTTCAGCTTTTCGGGGCTCAAGGGTTTCCCAGCCATATGTATCTCCTATGTTTATCTTAATTATTACAGAGCTGCTAGATAAATTCGCTGCTCAGATGTGTCAACAAAAAACTGTAAACCCAGCATATCACAGCTCAGAGATGAATTCTTCAATCAGCTGCTGGAGCAAGTTTCCTGAAACTGAAGCATGATGTCTGATCTCACTCTGGCTATGGGCCAGATTATGGAAGAGATTACTATAATTTGTGACGATCGAAAAAGCTAGTACGTGCATCCCACAATGACGAGCCGTGATAACTTCTGGGACAGTGGACATGCCCACAATATCAGCACCGATTGTAGCCATGAAAGCGCACTCTGCCTTGGTTTCAAGACTGGGGCCTGTAACGCCAATATATACACCACTGTGCATCTGAATACCTTGTCTTTTAGCGATAACTCTGACCTTTTCGCTATAAACAGGATCGTAAAGTTCATTCATTGATGGAAAACGCTCTCCATGCCCTTCGACGTTTTTACCAATAAGGGGATTTGTGCCCATAAAGTTTATATGGTCATAGATATTCACTATTGCTCCGGGTTCTAACTCTTTCTTTAAACTACCAGAGGCGTTAGTGACGATTATCTTATCCAGCCCAAGTTCTGCGAGAACGCGAATTGGGAAGATGACCTGTTCCATGTTGTAGCCTTCATAATAATGAAAACGACCTTGAAGGAACAGAACTGGATAATCTTTTATTTTACATAAGATTAGATTCCCCTTGTGAGAGGGAGCGGTACTCTGCATAAATCCTGGAACTTCCTCGTAAGGAATTACAATCTTATCCGGATAAGCCTCAGCCATATCGCTGAGCCCTGTACCCAGTACAATTGCAAGCTTGGGTAGATAGGGGAGCTTGTCCCGGAGCCAGAGTGCGGTTGTTTGATAACTCATAAATCCTCAGGTGTTCTGATTTTCTTTGTGATCAACCTTGGGCACAATCTCTTCTTTGATCTGGTGAAACTCTCTATCCAGAAGCTGCTCCGTATCCTTGGTCAGGAGAGGATCCTTGCCAATTCTATCCATAAAGGTCTGCAGTTCAGACTTGAACTGGAGTAAAAACTGGCGCTTCTGTTCTTTCATGTGAATGTATTGATGCTCTAAAACGCTAAGATATTGTTTGGCTTCTTGAATTGCTCGCTTTGCCTTGATTTCTGCATCATGGATAATGTTCTCACCTTCCTTGCGAGCATTGGCAATGATGTCTGCTTTTGTCTTTTCGGCAAAAACCAAGGTTCTGCTGATCAGCTCTTCCCTACGTTTTAGGTCTTCAACTGCTTGACCTGCCGAAACAGCTTCTTGCTTTACTTCGTACTGCATCATTTGCTGTTTTTGCATCTCTCTAGCCTGGTACTTCTGAGACTCTTCAATCTCAGAGGCAATCTGCTCCAGAAAGGCTTTGACCTGTTTTTTATCATAGCCAAATAGAGAAGAAGAGAATTCTTGGTGCCTGATATCTATGGGATGAAGTGGCATTAATACCTCCTTGCTTATATAGAACCACTAAGGATTCTTACAATAATATCGATCAGAATAAACACGATAATTGGGGATAGATCCAGGCCCATTCTTGGGAGGAGACTGCGGATAGGCCCCAATACAGGTTCTGTGATTCTTAGCACAAAAATATAATACTTATTAAAGGGATCTCTTATGACCCAGGACATGATCACTCTTGCCAGAATTATGTAACTATACACTTCCAGAAGTCGAATCAAGATCAGAATGATAGCATCCATTGGTGAGTACATTAATCTAAAACCTCATGGCAATTGCGACATCTTGCTTCATAAGATTCAGTAGCTCCCACCAGAATCTGTTCGCCTCGATGTACAGTCCGTTGTGTCCTGTTTGCAGGATTTCCGCATATCAGGCAGATTGCCAAATTCTTGGTGACGTATTCTGCTATGGCGAGAAGCTGTGGTATTGCCCCAAAAGGATTACCCTTGTAATCTTGATCCAAACCGGCAACGATCACTCTCATTCCTCTATCTGCCAAATCGTTACAGATCCCTACGATGCTATCATCAAAGAACTGAGCTTCGTCTATGGCTATAATTTTCACGTCGTCTGCCAGATAAGCATAGATCTCGCTGGGAGAATGGATCGGAAAAGACGGTGCCTGCATCTGTGAATGAGAGACTATGTTGTTGGCATCGTATCTATCATCAATGGCGGGTTTGAATACCAGGACTTTTTGTTTTGCATATTCAGCCCTTCTGATCCTTCGGATCAGCTCTTCAGTTTTTCCACTGAACATGCTACCGCAGATTACTTCTATCCATCCGGTTTTCTGATTTATAATATTCACGTCAAACTCCTGTCATTCTATCAAAAGCCAATCATGTATCTGTAACGAATTTGTCAATTACAATCATCTCTTTGTGTGCAAAACCACCATAGAATGATTGATGTTGCCACTGAGGCATTGATAGATTCCATTGAATCCCTCATCTCAATGCGAATACTCTGGTTACTGATCTCTTTTACTTCGTTCGATACCCCCTGTGCTTCAGAACCGATTACTATCACGCACTTATCCGGGCGGGACAATCTTCTGAGTGGAATTCCAGTCTCTACACCGGTGGATAAAATTGTAAGCTTCTGCTGCCGCAGCCATACATAATCCCTGACTGCGCTCGGTATCCAAAACACTGAACCCAAGGAAGCTCTTACCACTTTGGGAGAAAAGACCTCACAAGAACCAGGCGACAGATAGATCTGTTTGACCCCAAAAGCAGCTGCGCTCCTGAAGATCGTACCCATATTGCCAGGATCCTGGATTCCATCCAGATAAAGAGCCATATCATATAGAACCTCTTTCTCGTCTGGAATCT
>CAZZCS010000011.1:0-37352 GCA_964652645.1 uncultured Candidatus Cloacimonadota bacterium
GGCGACCGCTGTATTCAACCCTAAAACTATAAAACCCCCAAACCCTCAAATCCCCAAAACCTTAAAACGACAAATCGTTACAACCTTGAACAAGGCGGTACAGCGACCGCCTGTACTCCAAAGAATTACTTTGACGAAAGACAGGCTTTGCATCCTAGTGATTCAAATCTAAAACAAGCAGGCAGGATAGAATGATTAACATCCAAGAGTGCAGGATCAGAGAGGCAACTCCAGGCGATATCGACGGCCTAAAGAAGATAGCCAGGACTATCTGGGAAGGGCATGATTACCTTCCCCTGGTGGCGGAAAAGTGGATTAAAGAAGGTGGTTTCTTTGTGGCAGAATGCCAGGGAAAGCTCCTGGGCTGCACCAAAATCAGCCGTTTCCCCGGTAATGTGATGTGGTTTGAAGGGCTGCGCGTCCATGGCAAATACCATGGTCTTGGGCTTGGTAAGTTGCTCAATGCCTTTGCTTTTGAATATGCCATGCGGGCAAAAGCAGACCATCCGGAGCTCAGGTTTGAATTCTGCACCTACTACCAAAACCACGAGAGCATCCATCTGGCCCAGAAGTTGGGCTTTGAAATCGTGGAACAATACTACGTACTGGCCAAACGGGGGATCAAGAAGACGATTGCACCAATGGAGTTGGAAAGTTTTGATATGGATATCTTTGAGGCCTTCCCCGCTCATATCCCCTGTGGGTGGAGGGGTGTTTACAACCTGGAGGAGAGTAAGGCCTGGATTCGGGAAAACTGTAAGATAATCCAGACCCCGGGCTCTAAATATCTACTGGGAGGACTTTCGGGCACCAGTATCCTTCCCCTGGGAGCTCCGCAGGAGGATCTGGCAAGTGATCTCCCCTACTTCCAACATTATTATGGCTCTTTCAAATCCATTGAGCTGATCCTTCCGCTATCCTGGCAGAAGCAGATCCCAGAGCTGTTGAAGAGTGGATTCCGCTTTTGGGATGGGGAAGCGCAACCCAATATGTACATCTTCAGAGCAAAGATGTAGAAGCAATTTATTTCATCAGCATCATCTTGCGGATCTGATTGTGCCTGCCATTCTCAATCCGGATCAGGTAGATCCCGGAGGCCACGCTGTTTCCCTTGCTGTCACGTCCCTTCCATACAATCTGATGCTTGCCCTGGGGAAGGACATCATCGATCAGGGTATTCACTTTCTGGCCGCGGATATTGTAGATTGAGACTCTGGTATTTACACTACTATCCAGATCAAAAGCGATCGTCGTCTCAGAATTGAAGGGATTGGGATAGTTTTGCAGGCTGAGTAGTGGTGATAGCTCCTTGGCTCTTTGGGGTCTTGGCACTTCTGGCAAGAAGTCTTTTTCGGTATAGTTGATATGAATGGATTTGGCCTGTTCCGCACTGCGAGCCTGTGCCCAATAATAGTCGTTTGGATATGGAATCGCCGTCATCTGAGCTGCATCCTGCCAGGCTGTCCATTCGATCAGTCCCACGTTATCAAACAAAGCCCTGGCAGCCCCGCCTAGATTGTTCGTGGCTGTAAGCCTGAGGTCAAAGAAGTACGCATTTGCAGGCAAAGTAAGCTCCTTTGAAAACCAGGACCAGGCAGTAGTCCCCGTCACGTCTGCGGAAACAAACTCAGACCCGATCACACCGGAGGTCCTGGAAGAATAGTAACGGATCTGAATGTTTGCGGCGGAGATATTTCGCCCTTTGATCCATCCATGCAACGTAAAGCTCTTGGTATTGTCGTACCATTTGAATCTGCGTTTGGTAGTAGCAGTCTGGGTCTGTCCCAGTGATGGCTGTAGCATTGCTGATCTCAGACCATCAAAGACATCTGAATCAGAGAATTCCGGAACATCCCAAAGGGTACTGCCCTCATCCTCAAAATTACCAAACCATACAGTCTCCCGACCCAGCCTGGCCTGGGCATCATATACCGGCGTAACCGCATCGATAGAGGCGATACTGCCACACCGCGAAAGCTTGAAGGGAGGGGTCTCGTTCAGATTGTTCGGGGCAGGAGCAAGCTGTTGCTGGGTAATATTCTTATGGTTTAGAATGACAGCTTCATCGGGATTCACGATGACTTTACCAATCTCCTCATTTTTATCCACCCAAAATACGGTATTTCGCTCTGTGCTACGCATGGCCAGGTAATCCAGGGTATAAATGCCAAGCTGTCCTGTCGCTCTGACAGGGATATAATCGTTTATATAGATGGGGACCACGCGGTAGTTTGAAAATCCATCCACATCGGCATCAGCATAGAGGATCATGGAGTGCATGGTCTCTGGATAGTCCAGATCAAAGACAAAATTTCCCAGCGAGTGCGCAATAAGCTTTCCGTTGTATATTTCCAGAGCCTGGATGATGTGAGGATGATGCACGATCACGAGGTCTGCACCGCGATCTATGGCATATTGCCGGATGGCGATATCCCACATATGAGGCACGTCCGTCCTGTAATTGTACTCCTCATCCTGTGTGTCCTCCAGGAAGGGATTATTCTTGCCATAGTCTTCTCCCGGGCCCAGAGAATACTCACTGCCTGCATGCATCTCCACAATTTTCAGATCGGCAATACCTTCCACGTTTTCGATCTGACGCCCAATATAGTAAGGAGTCATATAGGCAAAGCCGGGACGGTTGTATCCTGCATGCAGATAGGGCTGAGTATTGTTGTATTGCCCGGTTCTATCCGAACTGCGCAGGAAGGCGATATTGAGTCCATTTTTGTTTATAAAAGCTGGTGTGTAGGCCTCGTAGGAGTTTACTCCTGAGCCGCTATAGAGGATACCTGCCTGATCCAGAACCTGCTGAGTCTGAAGCAAGCCTGGCAGCATATAGTCCATGGTATGATTATTGGCCAGGGAGACAATATCGATCCCGGCATAGACCAGACCGCTCACATTGGCAGGATTCCCACGATAGACTACGGATTTGGTGGGATGAGGAGTGCCCTGATTCGTGAGAGGCACTTCCAGATTGGCCACTGTGATATCTGCTGCCTCTCCCAAAAGATGCCTGGTAGGCTGGAAGATGGCATTTACACCCAAAGTCGGGATGATGCCGCCTGCGCTTTCGTATCTGCGGGCCAGCATCACATCTCCCACAAAATTGAGTGTAATCGGCAGCGTGCCAACACCCTCATCGACAGGCACCATACAGCTTGCCAGCCCCCACCTGCCGCTTTCATCGGTGACTTTGAGGGTTACCCGCCAATCGCGATTATCCGTAGCAGTAAAGAGGTGATAAGGATTGGGCACGTCACTGAAGGTGGAATCTCCAAAATCCCAGTGGTAAGTGAATTCTGTACTATCCAAATCGATCACACTCGAGGTAAATTGAACCCCTACTACTCGGTTAAAGTTATTATTTATATATGTCGTCGTAATCGCATAATCTATCGACACTTGCGGAACAATCGGAAGATCACTTGAAATGTCGTAAATGGAATCGAACCAAACGCTTCGTGAGCCTACACCATCGAGGTCGTTCACATAGATAATGGAGGTAATGATGGGAAGGTACTCAAAAAATGACCACCAATCGTCCGCAATCGGTAACTGATATATCCCCCAGGTGTTTGCGCTGTACTGTCCTTCATAGACAGGAACCCAGACTTCCAGATCCAGAATGGCAGTTCCTGAGAAGGAGTAGAAGAGTGTATTGGTCCCGTCGTTGAAACCAATCCCCTGATATCTTGCTCCGGATTGAGTTCTTGCAGCCACTTGGAATACTGCCCCGCTATCCACTGACACTGGATTTATGATTTGCTGCTTCCAGGTATTACCAAACAACTTTAGAGAATAGGCAGAATTATCGTATGTGATCAGAGAGTCGAGCTCCCAACTATTGGGTTGGACATCTTCGTCCATCCAGGACAGCAGGCTAATCTCCCCACTATCAAAATCCTCCAATACATCATAACGATTCTGGGCTTGCAAAAAACTCGTAGATAAAAAGAGCAGTATCGCAAAGAGATACAACCGTTTTGTGCTATACATGGTGTCTCCTATTGTTTGCGGCTTCGAATAAAAGCGATAAAATCCTCTGCCTGTGCATCATTTGGGTGTACGTGGCCTTCATGCCAGCGTAATTCGCTATCCCAATATCCGGGAGCATTATGTACTGCATTATGTACAAAGCAATAAGTGATCTCATTTATGGATAATTTTTTAGCATTGTCGTATAAAAAGTCATAAGCCATGCTTTGAGCCTTGATTTTTTGCGAAACGTCAAAGGCCATTCGTACTGCTTCGAGTGGTACTTTAGCGGTGTCGTAGTCCAGTTTGCCTCCACCAGAAGCACGAAAGTCGTTCTCCCGATTGGGGCGGGTAAAGCCCCAGGCCCGGTTCCCGATCACTGTGATCCTGATATCATAGTCGTTACCGGCGCAAAACTCTTGAAAATAAGCGTAGTTTTTTTGCAGGAGATAGTACTCTGGCAGGGGAGGATACTCGTTTTTGAAGATATAGGGTAGTGAACGAAGTGTACGCTTGACCACTCCTTTGAAGTATCTGAGGCGCAAGAGATTGATATTGAAGGCAAATTCGTGCAACGAATAGGGGAAAAAGACACGTTTGAAGGTTTTATCTACGTAAAACTTAGCTTCCTCAGAACTGTGAACTTTGATTACATTTGCCGAGGCAGCTCCTACAGACAGCTTGAATACCAGAGGGTAGGTGGCGTGTTCACAGAATTCTATGGCGTCCTCGTAGTGCCAGAAGACCCAAGATCGTACTCTGGGGGCATCAAGGGCATTCAGAAGGTAATGCTGGGAGATTTTTTCGTCGTAATGCCATCTTGTGTTAAAATCCGGAAATACTGGAATAGCCAGATGAGTCTCGATAGCATCCAGGATCTTGGGGGCAGATTGCTTGTCGTCCGGGATATGATACCAGTGCCACATCACCCCATCGCAACCACGTAATCTCTCAATCACATCGCTGCACTTGAGATCAATCTTCAAGACCTCCATACCTTGCTCTTCGAGATATTGCACCCATCTGTGCGAATAGCTGTAAACATCAAGTTTATCAGTCCAGTGGACTGCTATTTTCGACATTATTATCTCCCTAAAGAAGAAGGGCTTTAGCAAGCAGCCAAAGCCCTATATTGTTTAAGAGTTACGCAGGATTAGCTGCGCATAATTCAACTATTGATCCCTGCTTCCAAAGCACGGAGATTCGCCTCGACAATCGCCTCTCCCTTACTGGAGAAGATAGCCTTGATGGCAGCGATGATCTCTTCATTGGAAAAGCCCAATTGCTTGATAGCTGCTCCCAAAACCACGATATTCATACCACGCGAAGATTTGACCTCCTTGGCAATGGCATCTGCATCGATGAGTTTGTGGTTTGGCACTGTCTGGATCTCGTTATAGATCGCCTCTATTTCAGGGTATTTGGCTACGTTGTTGAAGGGAGTTTTATTGGTCACAATCCAGCCCTCATCACCCAGGTAGGGCAGGTACCGCAAGGCTTCCATGGGCTCTACTGAGAGGATCAAATCTGCCTGACCCAGAGGGATCAGATCGCTGTGAACAGGCTTGTCGGATAGGCGCAAGTGAGATTGGACATCTCCCCCACGCTGGCTCATGCCGTGGACTTCTGCTTGTTTCAGATACCAGCCTCTTTTGATCGCGGCATATCCGATGATCGTAGCTATGGTAAGGATTCCCTGACCGCCGACACCTGCAAGTATTATATCTTTCTTCATCTTCCTACTCCATTTTGTTTTTCTTTTTGAGGACTTGCAGACAGGCCCTGCGGGGGATTATTACAGAGACGCCATCGTAGGCAAGCTCTTCTTTGAAAACCTGAACCATCTCATCGTGATTCTTTTTGAAGGGGACAAATACTCTAATGTGTTCTTCAGGAACTCCCAAGCCTTTGCAGATATCTTCGAGCTTTCCGGCAGCAGTATAATCCTGACCGCCCGTCATCCCTGTGGTAGCATTATCCAGAATGACGATCACTACATTCGATTTGTCGAAAAGACAGTCTAAAAGTCCAGTAAGTCCAGAATGGGCAAATGTGCTATCTCCTATCACTGCTACAGCAGGAAATAGCCCGGCATCGGCAGCACCTTTTGCCATGGTGATCGAGGCTCCCATATCGACGCAGGAATTGATCGCATTGTAGGGAGGCAGGAACCCCAGGGTATAGCAACCGATATCACTGAAGACATGTCCCTTGCCATACTCTTCCATAGCTGCATTGAGAGCATTGTAAGAATCCGCATGAGGACAGCCCACACAGAGCATCGGAGGACGCTGGACCAGGACATCCGGCACGTCTTTACCATAAGTATCAGCCAAGCCAAGAGCGACCGCAACCTTATTGGGATTGAGCTCGCCATCGCGGGATAAAGTGCCATCCAGCCTTCCTTTGATTGGCTTGGTTCCCTTGAAAGCAAGACCCTTGATGCTGTCTTCCACTACGGGCATACCTTCTTCCAGGACAAGGATGGAATCGCACATATCATAGAGTTTATGAATCTCATCCACTGGCAGAGGGTATTGGCAGAGCTTGATGGTAGGATAAGGCAGAGGCTGATCCTGGAAGTTTTCCATGAGATAATTGTATGCAAGGCCACAGGCGATGATCCCGACCGAGTGATCCGGTGCATCAAGCTTGAACTCATTAAAGGGAGAGTTCTGAGCTTCTTCAGTATATGTTGCCTGCATGCTGATCAGGTTCTTATACTTGCGTCTGGCGATTGCAGGCAGTAAGACAAACTGATTGGGATCCTGAGGTTTCGAGATCTCATTTTGGGTTAACGGATTACGGCGTAGCACCGCTGATCTGGAGTGTGAGAGCCTGGTCGTAAGGCGTAGCAACACCGGAATGTGGTACTTCTCGGATAGCTCAAAACCATAAAAAGCCATATCGTAGCATTCTTGCTGATTTGAAGGCTCCAGCACTGGAATCATGGCAAACTTTCCGAAGAACCTTGAATCCTGCTCATTCTGTGATGAATGCATGGAAGGATCGTCGGCTACTGTGATGATCAGCCCACCGTTTGCACCGGTAAAGGCCGAATTCATAAAGGGATCTGCGGCTACATTGAGCCCCACGTGTTTCATTGTGGCCATTGTCCGTTTACCCGCATAAGACATTCCAATAGCGGATTCGACGGCAGTCTTTTCGTTTGAAGACCAGGTTCTGTGGACACCTGCAGCTTCGGCTTGTTTACTTTTCTGTGCGTATTCCACGATCTCGGTTGAGGGTGTTCCCGGATAGGCATAAAATCCAGAAATACCAGCATCAAGGGCGCCTTGAGCAAGAGCTTCATCACCCAAAAGCATCAGCTTTTCCATATATACTCCTGTTTAGTTTTCTTTCTATTTCCACCATTTTGAGCTTTGTAAATATAGGCAAGTTTTTTTTTGAAAAGGACTGTCACCTCACACTTGAGAGCTCGATAGGGGCAATCTGCACACAGGTATGGAACCAAAATGGCTAACTTAGTTATTGACGGCTTGTTTATCCCTCAAAAGCATGCACGCAAAGTCGATCGAAAAGGGGAAGATACATGACAAATCGCTTCCAAGAAAACTGGAAACAGACCCGAGAACGAGTAGGATGGGTAGCCCTAAAGGATGCCAATCAAGATACTTATGACAATCTTGGCTTCATGTGTGGACTCGAAGTTCACCAGCAACTTGCCACAGATAAGAAGCTCTTTTGCAGGTGCCCTGCAGGGATATATCATGATTTTGAAGATTTCGATGCTGAAATCGTACGTCATATGAGACCAACTCTGAGCGAACTCGGTGAGTATGACGGAACTGCCCTGATGGAGTTTAAAACCAAAAAGAAGATTGTCTATAGAATCAACAACGACAGTGCCTGTACCTACGAGATTGATGACACACCTCCCTTCCTTTTCAATCCTGAAGCTCTCGATCATGCCATGCACATAGCCCTGCTTCTCAAAATGAACATAGTGGGAGAATTGCACATCACGCGTAAACAATACCTGGATGGCAGTATCCCGACTGGGTTTCAAAGAACGACAATTCTTGGTATTGAAGGGGAGATCCCAATCTCAACCAAGAAGATCCGCATCATCCAGTTCAGCATCGAAGAAGACAGCTGTCGCGAGGTGAGCGACCACCGGCACACCAGAGTTTATTTTGCCGATCGACTGGGGATGCCCCTGATCGAGACTGTTACATACCCGGATATGCTCAACCCCTGGGAAGCAGCTGAAGCAGGATATTACATACGCTATCTGGCTCGGAGCTCTGGCAAGGCCCGAACAGGAATTGGTGCAGCCCGCCAGGATGTAAACGTCAGCGTAAGAGGTGGTACTCGCGTCGAAATCAAGGGAGTAGCTCATATTTGCTGGATTCCAAAGCTTACCCATAATGAAGCTTTTCGCCAAAAAGCCCTCCTCGAGATCAGAGATATCCTCCTCAAGAACATCAGAGACCCGCGAAGCTGGAAGATCCAGACTCTTGATCTCGACATTGATGAGTGGAAACACCTGCCCATCACCAAAGAGCTCAAAGAAAGCGGTTGGAAACTCGTAGCAGTGAACCTCCCCCACTTTGCAGGGATCCTTTCTTTCTTTACACAGCCAAACCAGAGCTTTATCAACGAGATATCAGACCGCCTGAAGGTCATTGCCTGCCTGGAAAGACCCAATCTCTACCACAGTGAGGAGATGGATCCAATCCTGAGTCAGGCTGATTGGGATACAATATCCACTCTCCTCAAGGCTGATAAAAATGATGCCCAGATCCTCTTCTGGACTCCTCCAGAGGACTATAAGACAGCCCTTGATACTATCCAGGAACGTTGTACACTGGCTTTTGAAGGTGTACCAAACGAGACCAGGAAATCCCTCCCAGATGGCACTACCATCTTTGAACGTGTTCTCCCAGGTGCAGACAGGATGTACCCAGACACGGATTCTGCCCCCATATCCATCAAAGAAGAGATGATAGAGAATGTCCGAAAACAGCTTCCGGTCGATCTGGCTATCCGTCTGGAACAGTTGAAAACCTGGCGGGTTCCCACTGATGCTTATGCCTATATCCTGAGAAACAATTTGATGCCCATCATCGAGGGTATGGCCCTTACTCTGGATATCGATCCCCGCAAGCTTGCACTGCTCTATGCTCACAGGATAAAATCCTTACAAGCAGACGATCCCATCCCCTTCGGACATCACGTAATAGAAGATTTGTATCACTATCTCCACAAGAAGGAGCTCAACGAAGATATCATATTCGATATGATCAAAATCCTTTTTGAGCATCCAAACATGCAGTTTTCATCGGTTCTTACCTTGATCGGATACAAGAAAATCGCTCCTGATAAAATCCTGGATCAGATCCCCATCTTACTTCAAATGTATGATCAGCTGACCACCAGGAAATCTGTCCGTCCTGATGCCAGGATAAACTGGTGCATGGGACGCTTGCGTAAGATAGCCTTGGGAAATGTTCCCCTGAAGGAACTGCGCCAGACGCTGGAGCTCCAGATCGCGAAGGAGGTGGCGAATGCTTGATCTTTTCAAAGGTTACAAGGGCAAGTCACTCGAGATCCTCAAATCCTACAAGATGCGCGTCTGGGGAGACACTCAGATCAAAACTACCAGAGGCGACTTTCAGGGGATAATCCTCCCTCGCTCTGAGAATGACGACGACAAACACATCGTGATCAAGCTAATCACAGGTTACAACGTCGGGATAGATATAGACACCATCCTGGATATGAAAGAAATTGGCTTCAAAGAAGCCCATTACAAGATTCCAGAACGAGAATTTCCCAAGACTCCAAACCTGCCCAAAGTAAAGCTCTTTGGTACTGGTGGCACCATTGCCTCCAGGCTGGACTATAGGACCGGTGCAGTCATCCCCGCATTCTCTCCAGGAGAGCTATACGGAGCAGTGCCAGAACTGGCAGACATCTGTAATCTGGATACCGAAAAACTCTTTGCTGTCTTCTCCGAAAACATGGGCCCCGAGCAATATAAGAAACTTGCCATTTCCATCGGTGATGAGATCCATAAAGGCATAGACGGGATCATCATCGGTCATGGAACAGATACCATGCACCATACCGCTGCTGCGATGTCTTTCATGCTCCAGGATCTTCCGGTTCCGATTGTGATGGTAGGCTCCCAGCGTTCTTCCGATCGCCCCTCCTCTGATGCAGCCCTCAATCTCATGCATGCTGCCACTGCCGCAGGACACAGCGACATAGCAGAGGTAATGGTATGTATGTTTGGCCCGACCAGCGATGAATATGGCCTGTTGCATCGCGGTACCCGGGTGCGCAAAATGCACTCCTCCTATCGATCTACTTTCCGAACCATTGGAGACGTACCCCTGGCAACCGTCACCAGAGAGAAGATTGAGCCTATAAAACTGGACTACAACAGACGCAGAAAGGACAACAAAGTTACCGTCCTCCCCTTCTTTGAAGAGCGGGTCGCCATCGTCTATTACTATCCAAACATGCATCCAGACATCATTGATTCTCTCACTGATAACGGGTATAAAGGAATCGTAATAGCCGGAACCGGACTGGGGCACATCAATAAACCCGTCTATCCCGCCATTAAGCGTGCCGTCGAGAAAGGCGTACATATATATATGACAGTTCAGACATTATGGGGTTTTGTGCACATGTTTGTCTATGATACAGGGCGAGACCTGATGAGCATGGGCATCGTCCCCGGTGAAAACATGCTGCCCGAAGTGGCTTACATCAAGCTCGGTTGGGCTTTGGGACAGAGTAACGATCCCCAGGAAGTGCAACGACTGATGCTTACTCCAATCGCAGGAGAGATTACAGATGGAGAGCCCTACAACGGCTACCTCGTCTATCAGGGTGGCATCTCAGAAGTCGAAGAATTCATCCGAAAAGTACATAAATAAAAAAATAGATATAGGAGTCAAAATGCATAACATACCCTATGCAGAACCTTGGCGTATCAAAATGGTGGAGGCAGTAAAGATGCTCTCCAGAGAAGAAAGAATTGCCAAAATTATGGCAGCAGAATTCAATCTCTTCAACCTGGCCGCAGAAGATGTATACATCGATCTGCTCACTGATAGTGGTACTGGTGCCATGAGCGACAAACAGTGGTCGGCCCTCATGCAGGGAGACGAAAGCTACGCAGGGTCAAAGAGCTTTCACAGAATGAAAAACTCCATCTCGAGAATTCTTGGATTCCCCTATGTTATGCCCACCCATCAAGGTCGTGCCGCAGAAAACGTCCTCTTCTCCGTCATGATCAAAGAAGGAGATATCATCCCCGGCAACTCACACTTCGATACTACCAAGGGTCATATCGAGTTTCGCCAGGCTACCGCAATAGACTGCACTATCGATGAAGCCAGGGACTGGCACAAAGACCATCCCTTCAAGGGCAATATCGATATCGAAAAGCTTGAGCACACCATCAAGGAATACAGCCCTGCCCGCATCCCCATGGTGATCCTCACTGTTACCTGCAACAATGGCGGTGGCCAGCCTGTATCCCTGGAAAACATCCAGGCCGTCAGCGCTGTCTGCAAGAAACATAACTTGCCCCTTATCTTCGATTCTGCTCGCTTTGCCGAAAACGCATATTTTATCAAAACCAGAGAGCCTGGTTATGAAAACATGAGCATCAAAGAAATCGTGAGCCAGATGTACCAATACGCGGATGGCATGACTATGAGCTCCAAAAAAGATGCCATCGTCAACATCGGTGGTTTCATTGCCCTCAGAGATGAAGCCATCTACCGTCAATGCGCTACCTACAACATCATGTTCGAGGGCTACATCACCTACGGAGGCATGAGCGGCAGAGATATGGAAGCACTGGCTGCCGGCCTCGAAGAATCCACAGAATTCGACTACCTCCATGCCCGCATCTCCCAAGTCGCTTACCTGGGGGAAAAACTAAGAAGCATGGGGATCCCTGTCGTGCAACCCTTTGGCGGTCACGCCATCTACGTCGAAGCAAAATCCATGTTCCCCCAAATTCCTCAGACCCAGTACCCCGCTCAAGTCTTGGGGGTGGAACTCTATATCGAAGCTGGAGTTCGGGGCGTAGAAATAGGAACTGTCCTGGCTGATCGTGACCCGGTCTCCAGAGAAGAGAGACCTCCGGCAATGGAACTGCTCCGCCTGGCTATCCCTCGACGCGTCTATACAAACAATCACATGGATGTGGTCGCCTGGGGCTTGAAGCAGATCTGGGACAAGAGAGAGAGCTATCGGGGACTCAAGATCAATTATGAAGCACCCATCATGCGTCACTTTACAGCGACCTTCGAAAGAGTATAACAGGAACGCATAGTACTATTTGATAAGGGCCTGCCTGGTGCAGGCCTTTTTTTGTGGGCATGGTGATGTTACCCCAACAAAAAGAAGCCTGGTTCACCTTGATCAGCAGTGCCGTATATACATTTTTATTGGCGCTGGTAGTGCCTCAGATCGGGATTTACCGCAGTGAAGCGATTCTACTGTTGTTTCTGCTTTTCATCATCACCTTGTGGATCGCCAGAAGGATCACAAGTGTTACTTTCAAAGCTTTGGACGAGATGGACAAAACCATCCGACTGCAGGCAGCTGTTATCGCAACCCATGCCATGGGTGCCACGATTGCCTTCTTTGCCCTTGGACTCTATCTTGCCAGTCGAAACGGAATTATGATCCCAGCCTATATGGTATTGCAGATGGCATTGTACAGTTGGCTGGCCCTTTATCTTTCCTGGTCGGGCAGCATCCTGATCCTGTATCGAAGGGGAGCACTCAATGTTTATAAATGAGCCTCGCATCTCTAATATCATCCGCAAGCTGCGCTTCGAGGCTGGAGAAATGACACAGGAACAACTGGCGGCCCAGGTAGAAGTTACTCGGCAGACCATTATTGCCCTGGAGGCTGGGAAGTACTTGCCCTCGCTATATCTTGCCATCAAAATCGCCGGGTCTTCGGCAAGCAGGTAGAAGAAGTCTTTATCGTGGAATAGAAAGGAAAAACACTTCTTGACATAATTATATGCGCAGATAAGCATGCGCTCATATAGGAGAATTTATGAGTGAGTGTTTATGCAAGCTCGTCCCGCAGGAGACGATAGATATGGTCAAAGCCGAAATGCCGTCTGGAGAACAGATTGAGTTACTGGCAGATTTCTTCAAGGTATTTGGAGACCCCAGTCGATTAAAGATATTGTACTACCTTTCGAAGCTCGAGCTCTGCGTTGCGGATCTGGCAAGCTTGACTGGAATGCAGCAACCGGCAGTTTCCCAGCAACTCAAGACCCTCCGTCTCTCCCGCCTGGTTCGCTACCGCAAGGAGGGGCAAGTGGTTTACTATAGCCTCGATGACGAGCATGTCTCTTCCTTATTTGAGACCGCTTTGGATCATATAAAAGAGAGTAACTGATGGTAGTGGAAGAATACAAGGTAGAAAATCTTTCCTGCGCGACCTGTTCAGCGAAGATTGAAAGCGAAATAGCCACGCTGCCCGAGGTTCAGTCTGTCAACTTGGACATCTTCACACAGAAGCTTACAATCCAGTACAAGACAAAGCTACCCAAGGCCTTGGATCGGCTGAATAGCATTGCAAACAGCATCGAACCCGGATCCCGCTTTCATCAATCCCAAGAGAGCCTGGCGAGTAATGCCGAACGCAATAAATGGCTGGTTTTGAGCCTGGGAATTCTATTACTATTACTCTCCAACCTAGTCCCCGATATTGCTCGAATACCTCTTTTACTACTATCCTACCTTGCTGTTGGTCATAGAGTTGCCTATAGTGCAATAAAGAAGACTATTAGCTTTCGTGTGTTAGATGAACATTTTTTAATGACGATAGCCACGTTTGGAGCGCTGTATTTGGGACAATATACCGAAGCTATCGCTGTGATGTTTCTCTATGAGATTGGCCAATACTTCGAAAGCCTCTCGGTGAAAAAATCCCGTAAATCTCTGCAGAATATTCTAGCCTTAAAACCAGAGAAAGCGCATCTTCTGGAGAATGGCTCAGTCGTGAACAAGCGCTTGGCAGAAGTGAACACTGGAGACATGATACTAATCAAACCCGGAGAGAGAATCCCCCTGGATGGAGTCGTTCAAAAAGGTGAATCGTCACTGGATACGTCCTCTTTAACAGGTGAACCAGAGCCGATGTACGTAACTCAGGGATCTGCGGTTTTTGGCGGTTTTGTAAACGGTAATGGGCTCCTGGAAGTACTCGTGACAAAGTCCGAAGCAGAAAGCACTGTGTCGCGCATCCTTAAATTGATCGAAGGAGCAGCCCAGCGCAAATCTCAGACAGAGCAATTTATCACTCGTTTTGCCAGGGTTTACACTCCGGTTGTGGTAATCTCTGCACTTGCTTTACTTATTATCCCTCTCTTGATGGGAGGTACGCTGGATACCTGGCTGCCACGGGCTTTGATCTTCCTGATCGTCTCATGCCCCTGCGCCCTGGTAATCTCTATACCTCTTACGTTTTATATCGGGATCGGAATTGCTGCCCGGAAAGGGATAATCTTCAAGGGGAGTGTCTTTTTGGATAGCCTTCGCAAGACAAAGCACTTTGTCTTTGATAAGACGGGAACTCTTACCACTGGAAAGATGCAACTGGCCGAAGTTGTATCCGGGACGGAGCCAGAGCAGCTCGTTCTGGCTGCCTTGATCTGCGAACGAAATTCAAACCATCCCCTCGCCCTAGCCGTGAAAAACCATGCAGATGTACCGCTTAAAGAGGCTAACTATACCTTGTACAAAGAGACCTCTGGCAAGGGAATCCACGCCATCTACAAAGGATCCAGCTATCATACAGGATCATTGGAATTCATGCTGGAAATGGGATATGAAGTAGAAGATCCAGATACCGATAAGACCCTCATCCACAGCGGTAAAGACGGTGTATATCTGGGGTACATTACTTTTACTGATGAGATCAAATCTGGCATGAAAGAAGCGCTGAAACAGCTTAAAACGTTGAGAGTGGAAAAGCTCTCCCTTCTCTCCGGTGACCGTCTTGAGAAGGTGCAAGCCGTAGCTCGTGAACTGGATCTCGATAGTTATGCTGCAAAGCTAGCCCCCGAGCACAAGGTCTCCGGCCTGGAATCAATGATGAAAGAGAGCAAAGGGTTCACAGCCTACGTGGGAGATGGCTTGAATGATGCGCCTGTGCTGGCCAGGGCAGATATTGGAATCGCGATGGGCGAGATTGGAAATCAAGCCAGTATCGAGATCGCAGACATCGTGCTCTTGAACGATAAGCCAGAGCAGCTCACGACTGCCTTCAAGCTATCCCAAAGGACTCATAGTATTGCCGTTCAAAACATTAGTATTGCTCTTGGGATCAAGGTTTTGGTGATGATCTTGGGCGCATTTGGGCTTAGCAGTCTGTGGGAAGCTGTAATTGCCGATGTAGGAGTTACCTTGATCGCAATCTTCAACTCCATGCGTCTGGCCAAGGTAAGGATTTAACCCCGATTCATCTTCTTGGGAATCAGCTTCTTGACAAAAAGAGCAGGAGTGATTTCCTGCCGCTAAATAGATATTTTTGAGAATTGGAGTCACAATATGCCTATAAACATTACTTTACCAGATGGATCCTTGAAGCACTATGATGCTGAAGTTTCCGTATATGATATAGCCAAAGATATTAGTCCCCGCCTCGCTGATGCAGCTATCTGCGCCGAGGTAAACGAGTGCTTGGTCGATATGAATCACGTAGTGGATTCTGATAGCAATGTCCTCTTCCATACTTTTAATTCCGAGATCGGCAAAGAGGTCTATTGGCACAGCACATCCCACCTTATGGCACAGGCTGTCAAACAGCTCTTCCCTGAGGTGAAAGTCACCATTGGCCCTGCTATTGAGAGTGGTTTTTACTACGATTTTGATAGAGATGAATCATTCAGCGAGGAGGAACTTCTTGCCATTGAAGAGCGTATGAAAGAGCTAATCAAAGCAGATCTCCCCTATAGTCGCAAGGAGCTGAGCAAATCTGAAGCTATCAAAATCTTTGCTGATATGAAAGAAGATTACAAGATCGAGCTCCTGGAGCAGATTCCAGATACAGACATCATCTCCACCTATCAACAGGGAGATTTTATCGACCTATGTCGCGGCCCCCATCTGCCCTCGACAGGCAAGATCAAATCCATCAAACTGCTTCGCTCTTCAGGTGCTTATTGGCGAGGAGATGAAAACAACAAGATGCTCAAACGAATATATGGTATATCTTTCCCCTCAAATAAGGAGCTGAACCAATACCTGCTATTGATCGAAGAAGCCAAGAAGCGCGACCACAGGAAGATCGGCAAAGACCTTGATCTCTTCTCTATCAACGACGAAGTAGGGCCCGGACTCGTTCTCTGGCATCCCAATGGAGCCATGATCCGCCATCTGATCGAGCAGTACTGGAAAGAGGAACACCTCCGCAAGGATTACAAGCTGGTTTACACCCCTCACGTGGGAAGAGCACAGCTTTGGGAGACCAGCGGTCATCTTGGCTTTTACAAGGACAGTATGTACTCCGGTATGGACGTCGAGGGTCAAGACTATTTCATCAAGCCGATGAATTGTCCCTTCCACCTCAGCATCTATAATTCCTCTCTCCATAGCTATAGAGAGCTGCCAATCAAGCTGGCTGAGCTTGGCACAGTATATCGGTATGAGAGATCTGGTGTATTGCACGGACTGATGAGAGTGCGAGGCTTTACCCAGGATGATGCACATATTATCTGCACTCCAGAGCAGCTTGACGAAGAAGTCGAAAAGCTCATTGTGTTCTCTCTGGATATGCTCAAACACTTTGGCTTTGAAGAGTTTAAGATCTATCTCTCTACCATGCCAGCCAAATCTGTGGGTGATCCTTCAGATTGGGAAACAGCCACTCAGAGCCTGCGATCTTCACTGGAGAAGCTCGGCCTGGAGTTCGAAGTCGATCACGGCGGTGGAGCCTTCTATGGCCCCAAGATTGATATCAAGATCAAAGACGCGCTGGGGCGTCAATGGCAGTGTACTACAATTCAGTTTGATTTTAACCTGCCCACCAGGTTCAATATGACTTATGTAGGAGCCGATAACGCTCCTCACAGACCTTTCGTGATCCACAGAGCCGTTTTGGGTTCGATAGAAAGATTCTTTGGCACCCTCATCGAGTACCATGCCGGAAACCTGCCCCTGTGGCTCTGCCCTACTCAGATCATGATCCTGCCCATCACTGATGCACAGGCAGAGTATGCCAAGCTCCTCAAGGAAAAGTTCAACCTGCTCGGTTTGCGGGCAGAGGTCGATCTGCGCAGTGAGAAAATTGGCTATAAAATCAGAGAAACTGAGATGAAAAAGATACCCTTCATGTGTATTATCGGCAAGAATGAAGCCGAAAACGAAAGCGTCTCACTCAGGCGTCATACCGTCGGTGATCTTGGTGCTATGGCTTTTGACGATGCCGTCAAAAACATCCGTGCAGAATTATGACTCTGAAAGAGATCGTTGCCCACGAACTTGAGCTGGAAGCCTCTGCCATCCTCCGGGTGGCGCAGCAATTGGATGAATCCAATCTGCAAAAGGCTTTCGACCTGCTGCTTTCCTGCAAAGGCAAGATCGTGCTCACCGGTATTGGTAAGACTGGGATTATCGCCAGAAAGATTTCTGCTACTCTGGCCAGCACAGGATCCAGCTCGATCTTTCTACATGCGGCTGAAGGTATCCATGGTGACCTGGGGATGATCGATCCCTCGGATGTGGTAATCGCCGTGTCCAATAGTGGGAACACTCACGAACTGGTTTCTATCATTCCATTTCTCAAATTTGCGAGCATACCTATTATTGCGCTGACGGGGAACTATAGCTCCCAACTCGCTCTTGCTGCCGATGCGGTTTTGGATTGCAGCGTTCCCAAGGAATCTGAACCCTTTGGCGTAGTGCCAACCTCGAGTACTACCGTTGCTTTAGCTGTGGGTGATGCCCTGGCAATAGCCCTGCTAAAACATAAGAACTTCCGCGAAGAGGACTTTGCCAGATATCATCCAGGCGGTACCATCGGCAAGAAACTGCTCCTACGGGTGGCAGATTTGATGCACTCTGGAGAGAACCTGCCGATTGTGAGCGAAAATGAAAACATGAGCAACGTCATCCTGGAGATTAGCTCCAAGAAATTGGGCTGTACGGCCGTGATCAACGAGGCTGGGCTACTAGTTGGGATGATTACAGATGGTGATCTGCGCCGTCAGCTTTTGGAAAAAGGAAACACGCTATTGAATTATCCTGCAGTGGATTGTATGACAAAAGCCCCAAAGAGCATCACCTCAAGCGAGCTGGCTGTAAGTGCTTTGACTCTGATGGAAGAATATAAGATTACAATGATCCCAGTGATAAACGGGAATGCTCAACCAATTGGAATGCTACATATGCACGACCTGATCCAGGCGGGAGTGATCTAGATAAGATTAACGGGAGCCGAGGCTCCCGTTTTTTTGTATCTCTATAAATTTTCTATATTCTTCAGCGGTTTGGGGGCTGTGGCAGGGGTGATCCCTTCTGCTGTGAGATATCCCAATACAGGGCTACCGATGGGCTCTAGAGCTTCATTCTCACGATAGAACTCCACTTTTACTCTTACCGGGCTACCATCGAGCATCGTGATCTCTTTCCCCTCTGCGTCCAAATCAAAAGGAGACGTGTATAGCCAAGCGAGACCAATAGCGGCACTGCCATGCTCATCGTTTACATTCTTACGTTTTGATCCGATGAATTGTCTTTGCTCCAGGCTAAGATTGGGAGAATTGATACTTGAGGTAACAGAGCCAAGCCTTTTCCCATCCAAGTATATTCCTCTATGTGAGACGATCCCTTCTGTCACGATAATAGACATTTTTTTAGTACAGCCTTCTGCAATTTCTTTGGCAAGAGCTGCCTTACCGATGAAATCACCTTTGTTCATATCTATGGCAGCATCAAAGAGAGGGGCATTGAGGGGAGTGTGATCAGGATCATACTCCTGACCCATGAGCGGTAATCCATAGGCTCCTGCGGAGATCCGATTCTCGTCTCTTCCGCCGAGCCCTACCAGCAAGCCACCCATCTCGACAGCTTTGGAGACGATCTGCTTGAAATCTTCAAGGGCTTTGGAGGCTGGGATATAAAGCTCCCAACCCCAGCGATTGGTGTAGCCAGTTCTGCTAATATAGTATTTCTGCTCGTCTTTGGTAAACTCGTTGAAGGTAAAGAAGTTCATGTTCTTCTCTGGTTGATTGCGATTCTTGAGAACTTCAGCCCCGTATAGTTCCTTGATAAGTTTGAAGGAATATGGCCCTTGGATATCAACTTTGACAAGCTGCTCGGACAAGTCTTCGCAATATACTTCTTCATCTTGCTTTTTATGTATCATGATGCGATCTGCATCGGCGATGAACTCAGTCTCCACTCCATCGATAATGGCTTTACCAGTAAGGTCGTGCCCGGCATTGATTACCATAATAAAATCATCTGCAGCCACCCGCATAAAGATCATATCATCTTGCACCCCACCCTTATCGTTTAGAAGGAGAGTATACTTGCACTGACCAATCTTCATCTCACCGATGTTTGCGCCCACACAACGATCCAGCAGGGCGGCAGCATCTTTGCCCCAGAAGCGAATCTGAGCCATGTGATCTATATTGTAGACCGCGACTTTATTCACCGCAGCTGCTTCTTCCAGGATTGAGGTGCTGTAGTTCACAGCCATCATGTACTGTCCAAAATTGCTTCTCTTGATGGATTGGACGGGAACTCCTCTTTGCTCGAGAAGGAATTGTGGATACCAATTGTTTTCGAGATCTGCCAAAACAGTCTGGCGTGGTTCTTGCGGAAAATCTAAACCATACTGATACATTTACTGCTCCTTAACAGGTTACTATTTTGAGCCAGTAAATGTATCAAATGGTTTTTGTAAAGACTTTTTTAACGATATGCGGGGGTCAATCTTTCTTGTGTGATGGGTCTGACTGATGCCAATGCTCCACCAGGGAAGCATGTACCTTCTTGAGTTTCTTCTTTGCTTCAGACCAATCAGAAAAATGATAGTACTCTTTGACCTGAATGGTAGTCCCACCTCTTAATCTGATGCTGAAAGACAGGACACTCCTGTCGATAGATCCTGGATCCAGCCCTAGATCCCGAATCTGTGTAATCTCTTTAATCCTACTCATTTCCACTTTCTGCCCATCTGGAAGTAAGTATTCCATATGAACCTCTCATTCGACTCTGCATCAATGATTGTGGGGCTATCTGCCTTGTCAATATAAATCAAGCCTCATCAGTCAACCCTGTTGAATCATTTCCACACATTGCTTATCTTCATGGGGCAGACAGAGTGGTTTTATACTGGGAATGCTGTGAACTACTTGATATCTCGTTTACTGCTATGCGTTTATGATGTTGACTATTTGCCACAATGAATCCATGGCTTGGCTTTGGGAAGATTGATAGATAGCAAAAAGCCCGAGACAATAGGATCGTCCCGGGCTTTGATAAGGTAATTCTAGGGCTTATTTCTGATAAATCAGTTTGCCACTGAAGTCTTTATTATTGAGCTTTGCTCTGTACAGATAGATTCCAGAATTGACGCTGTTGCCTTTGCTGTCCGTACCGTTCCAGGATATATCAGCCTTACCAGAAGCGTTTGTCCTGGTTTTGAATGTATTGACCAATTGTCCCTTGAGATTGTAAATATCTACGGTAACATCTTCAGCAGCCTTGGAACTAAGGCTAAAAGAGGCCGTGCTGGTGAAGGGATTGGGGAATACATCGATACCGGCTTGAACGGCTATTACGTTGTCGTCGTTTGAAACACCGACGTTCACGATGACTACATTGGAGGGGTCAGAGACCATCATTGGATTGTTAAACAGAGAGCAAATCCAGTACTCATGAGTTCCTGTGGGGACATAGGTGTCTGTGAAGGTGAGCATGGCAGGATTGGCAGTAGAATAAATTGCCAGTCCATTGCGGAAAATACGATATCCTACAAAGCCTCTGCCATCAAAGTGCAGGGGTCTTTCCCAGGTGAGGACTACATTGCTGGGAGGAGTTACTTCTGCTGCCAGATTCTGTGGGGCAGGAAGCTCTTCGATCGGAGCAGTGTGTCCGCTCAGAACTGGAGTACCAGGCATGCCGTGAATATCTACAGGTGTAACTTGTACTGCTAATGGCCAACCGAGATCTTCGATATCGACACGATAGAAGAACTGATCAGCTCCTTGGATTGGAACAGGATTGGTGTTAATCATTCTCATCCACTGAATCATAGTAGTACCCTCAGGATCTCCATCAGGATCAGAGAAATCATAATCAACATACAGATCCTGATAGATTACAGGGGGGCCAGAGATCAGGACATTGTCTGCAAGCGGAGCTGCATTGGGGAAGCCCATACCAGTCATGGGAATCTCTATGAAATTGTTTTCATGCAGATTACTATTGATGGTGAGAGTGCCGTTGAAAACCTGGTCTGCAGTAGGCGTAAAGTTCACATCCACGATAATGGATTGATTGCCCTGGATAGTGAAGTTTGACTGTGATAATGTGAAAGCTGGATTGTCTATTGAGAGAGTACCCGTTGCGGTTGAGCTCAGGAAATTTGTGATTGTGATCGGCACAGTGCTTGTCCCTGTCACATAAGTATCCGGGAAGCTGATATCTGTATGAGATACAGGATAGGCTCCCAGAAGGCCAGGAATGGAGTACTTTACACCCTGAAGTATTTCTTTGGTTGTATTGTTTTGCAGGAAGATCACGATCTCGCTGTGAGCGATATTCCACGCGGGGTTCCAGGTGAATTGTACGTCTTCCGTATGGCTGCCACCTGTCGCAAGGTTTATGGAAGTTCCTGTTTGGCTGGGAACCATGAGTCTGGTCACAAAGTTCAGATGAGTCTGCCCCTGCCACGATTGTTGGATCTCAGATTCTGTGATTACAATGTGGCGGACGACATTGGTATTTGTGTCAGCTTCAGGCTTTTCAATATCCACGGTCATAGATACTGTGTTGCCATTCATAGAGCCAGTAGCGGCTATCGTATAAGCAGCCGGAACAGCAATGCGTTGATTGACTTTCTGCAGGTAACCCGGGTATAGGCTGGTGGTGTTGCTCCCACCTACACTGGGATTGAGGCCATCAAAAAAGGCTGTCGGATAGCCTGTGATGCCATAATAAGTGTTTCTGGCATTGGAATACACGTTTGCATAGGCGTCGCCGTTATGGTTCTCGATTATGGCGACAGGGTGCCCATTGTGGACCAAGTCGTCTGCTCCCATAGCAGCTCCAGGACAGTACGGACACCACGTTCCGGTGCCGATTTCGACTACTACCAGATTTCTCGGTAATGAAAATAAAAATGTCGCGAGCACTAGTAGCAATAGTGTTAGAGTAATGGTTCTTCTCATGTCGATCTCCCTATTTTGTCAGTTACTTTGTTATGCTATCAACTGTTAATACCTATCAAGCAATTTTAATTCCCATTCAGCCATAAACGCGAAAGAGCCCGGTATCTCTCCGAGCTCTTTCCTTATATTGCAAGTTTGATTTAGAATTAGATGATTCCTTGATCCATCATGGCATTTGCCACTTTGAGGAAACCAGCGATGTTTGCACCTTTGACATAATTGACAAAGCCATCAGCTTCTTTTCCATTCACGTAGCAGGCTTCATGGATGTTTCTCATGATTGAGTGCAAGCGTTCGTCGACTTCTGCACGACTCCAGTTCAAACGCATGCTGTTTTGTGTCATTTCAAGGCCACTAGTAGCAACGCCACCAGCATTAGCAGCTTTTCCTGGAGCAAAGAGAATCTTGGCATCCTGGAAGATTTCGACTGCTTCTGGTACGCAAGGCATATTGGCGCCTTCGGCTACACAGATACAACCATTTTTAACAAGTTGTTTTGCATCGTCGGCAAAGAGCTCGTTCTGAGTAGCACATGGCATTGCGACATCAACCGCAACTTCCCATGGACGCTTGCCAGCATGGAAGGTAGCTTTTTTGAAGACGTCTGCATAGTCACATACTCTGTCGTTGTTTGAAGCACGAAGCTCGAGCATATAGGCGATCTTTTCTGCATCCAGGCCATCTTCGTCGTAGATATAGCCGTCAGGACCGGAAAGCGTCACAACTTTACCACCCAGTTCTGTAATCTTCTGAGCAGCGCCCCAGGCCACATTGCCAAAGCCAGAAAGAGCTACGCGTTTCCCTTCGAAAGTCATGCCTTTGGTCTTCAGCATTTCTTCTGCGAAATACACAGCACCAAAACCTGTGGCTTCAGGACGAATAAGGCTTCCACCCCAGTTCAATCCTTTTCCAGTGAGCACGCCAGTAAATTCGTTTTTGAGTTTCTTATACATACCGAACATATAGCCAATCTCACGACCACCCACACCGATATCACCGGCAGGAACGTCTGTATTGGGGCCTATGTGGCGATAAAGCTCTGCCATAAAGGCTTGGCAGAAACGCATGATTTCAGCGTCCGATTTGCCTTTGGCATCAAAATCTGATCCACCCTTACCTCCGCCCATGGGCAGTGTAGTAAGACTGTTTTTGAAGATTTGTTCAAATCCCAAAAACTTCAATATGGAGAGGTTCACGCTTGGGTGAAAACGGATTCCACCTTTGTAGGGACCGATAGCACTATTAAATTCTACTCTGTAACCACGGTTGACATGGACTTCGCCCTTGTCATCTTGCCATGGAACGCGGAAGAGAATGGTGCGTTCTGGTTCTACGATACGCTCAAGAATGTTACCTTTGACAAAGCGGGGATTGTTGATATAAACATCCCATACTGTTTCGACAACTTCTTTGACTGCTTGTAAGAATTCGGGTTGTCCCGGATTCTTAGCTTCGACCTTCGCCATGAAATCATGAATGGTCATTTCTTTCCTCCATTGGATTCTTTTGTTTTTTGTTCAATCTTTAAACTATCGAAAAAATGTCAAGAGATTCCACTCAAGAGTTTCTGAACCTTGGGGGCTCTCAGTCTATGGGGCACTGGAAACCCTGATCCCAAGAGGGGACGCAGATAAAAACGGAAGTCATCCGTGATCCCATTTCCAGCTTCATTAATGAACTCATCCGGCATGTGCCTGGTCTTACCTGCTATATCACAAAGCTTCTCCAAACTGTAATTTACAGAATAAAATCCAGTTCTCTGGATCGAGATTGAGCCGTCGAGATTGTACCACAGAGCGTAATGAGCAGCTCGCTCACCTACTTCTCTGGCCTCTCTCTGATCTATATCGGAAACACAGCCCATAAAAGATCTTTGGAGATATCCAAAAGTGTCGGATCTCACTCTTTTGATCTTGAGCTTGTCCCTCACCAGATCACAAAGCAGATCACCCAGCATGCCCGTTCCGGATAGCTGCACATTGCCATGGGCATCATGCTCCACGTTTTTGGTCATCTTGGTGATGATAGGCACACCTTTCTCGTCAATAATCCCTTCCGAGACTGCTACAATACAGCGGCCATATCTATCGTAAACCTTCTTCACATCGGAGAGAAACTTATCTCTGGAAAAGGCCCGTTCTGGCATATAAATCAAGTGAGGACCATCATCCGGATACTTCTGAGCAAGGGCTGCAGCCGCTGTCAGAAACCCTGCATGCCGACCCATTACTACTCCGATATAGACTCCAGCCAGAGCTCTGTTATCCAAGTTTACACCTGTAAAGGCAGAGGCTACAAACCTGGCAGCCGAACCATAACCCGGGGTATGGTCATTTCTTACCAGGTCGTTATCTATCGTTTTGGGGATATGGATCGCACGAAACTCATAGTCCGCCAGATTGGCCTGTTCATTGACGATCCGTACTGTATCAGAAGAATCATTACCCCCGATATAAAAGAAATACCTTACATCGTGAGCTTTCAGAACCTTGAAGATCTCCTTACAATAGGCTATATCGGGCTTATCTCGCGTCGAGAGCAGGGCCGAAGATGGAGTATCTGCCACCTGTTCCAGATTGTGCGTCGTCTCCTGTGTGAGATCGACAAAATCTTCATTGACAATACCTTGAACTCCACAAACAGCTCCGTAAACTCTGGAAACTTGGGGAAATTTTCTTGCTTCGAGCGTTACGCCCACTAACGATTGATTGATAACAGCAGTAGGTCCGCCACCCTGGGCTACTACTACTTTTCCTTCTAGCTTCATCAAATCCTCCACGATCTCTTCAAATCTATGTTTATTCTATATTAGTGACCAATTCTGGACTGAACTCCAAGATAAAAACCCTGCTCTTTTTTGTAAAGCTGTTTTTCGCCGTACGCTGGAGCTCATCCTACATTCAAAAGTCATCGTTGATCTGCTCCAGGACGTTATCCAGAGGGTACGAGAACTGCAGATAATCAAATCTCAAACCTCCCGCTTCTCTCACAATGAATGCATCCAGTCTATAAGGATAGATGTAGTTATGCCCGTACCCCAACTCCTTGAAGGCAGTCGCAATGTCGCGACGAACTACAAACAGTTTGTCCCTATCCTTCATACTTTTAGCCAGAGTAGACTGAACCTTTTGAGCAGTCAGCTCATAAATTTGTTCAGCATCGATCTGCCTTTTCATCAATCCCACTGTGTGCATCCAGTACTTATCTCCGATCCTTTCAAACACACATGCATCCTTGTGAATAGCTATCTCATCCCACTCTTCGTTCATAGCAAAAACCCTTGAAGCTGCTTCTGTAGAACCTCTATAGAAATGAGAGCCAACATCAATCAGCAGAGCATCAGCGGTAAAGAAGTCAATAGCGAGAGCACTTCTCTGACCTCCGACCAGACTCCCAGTGCAGAAGTCCTCAAGGAATCTCTTCCCAACCGACGTATAATCTGGACTAAGCCCCAGTTTCTGATACTCTGTCACTTCCCTGTTGTAATTGCTCTCGTAGTATGTGCTCGGATGTATTCTAGCATCGGCAAAGATTGAATCTTTTGGAAAGGAAAACTGGATGTGCTTGATAAACCATTGCCCACAGATCTTAGCAAAGACGAAGAAAACTCGAGCTTTCCAGTAATAGGCTCTGTCTTGGGCAGGCTCTCTGGGGTGCAAAAAGTGAGCAAGCAGCCAGTTAATCTCGGCAAGCTTGACCTTTGTAGATTTGTGAGAATCATAGCTGACACCATCAAAAAACTCTCCGACAAAGGAGACGAAGGCGGAATCCGTCTCTAACGAATCTGAAAAGCTATGTTTCACAGTAGCAGGACAGTGGCACCAGGCAGAGTTTTCAAACTCCCGGATCATAGCATTATCGAAATCCAACTTGAGGTCTCCCCAATACCCCCAGTCACTTACAAATAGCTTTTTGATGCTTTCTCTATCAAGACACAGCTCACAATCACTTGTCCCAATAATAGAAGCAAACTCATCTGGATGGAAGCATCGCTCCAAAAAAACATCGACCGCCTCAGTTTCTCGCTTATCGTAGGCGGTTTGAAAGTGAGCCAATAGACTCATAAGCTCAGTATTACACTTCATTAATACTCCCAGTTCATTGTTTTTCCTCATGTACCCGAAACCTGATCAATCCAGTAAATATGAGTGAGTTTTCTGTCAAACAAAATGCTCTCTGGATATAGTCAGACGTGTATCAAGCGTGTATCAGGCGTGTATCAACTGTGTTCTCGAACACACCTGATACAGGTTTGATACACTTTAGCTTGACACTAATCCACCTGTGTGTAGCTTGACGCCAAGTCAGGCTATTCAAAGTATAACTATTGGAGGTAATTAACTATGAAAGCGACATTTATAGCAGGAATCAAAGGCATCACAGGCAAGCTGGATGGAGCAATTTACTACTATCACCCAAAGTTGAGAAAAGTACTCGTCCGCAAGTTTCCCAAGATCCCTCACCAATCACAAAATGATACTTACAGCTCCGTGGCAAAAGCACTCGCAGCTCTCAAACCCAGCGACGGTTACAAAAACAATTTCAAAAGTTACCTTTCTATCCTGCGGGACGAGCAACCAGAGACTTCCGTAGCCAGTTGGTACAACCTCTTCACGAAGATGATGTGGGCGCTGCAGGCCAAGTATCCCGATAGCGTTGACTTGCGTACGATTACTCGAAGCCAGATAGAAGATCAGCAATTGGCTTGCCGGACGATTAAAGCCGCAGTAGAGAATGGCCTGTTGCCTTATGTCAACGGATGCGAGCAGTTTACCAATGTAATGTAAAGATATCCCATTTCATGAAAAGGAGAATAACCATGAGTAAAGAAGAAATACTTCTGGTTTCACCCTGCGGAATCTACTGTGGGGAGTGTTCTGCCTATAAAGTAAAGGACAATCCAGAGTTGATGAAAGTATTGGTGGCCAATGGAATGAAGCAAGAGCAATTGCCCTGCCCTGGCTGTAGAGCTGTGGACGGAAACTGTCCTCATCTACCTGCCAGGTGCGAGAATTACAGTTGTGCTGTCGAACACCAGGTGGACATGTGTTTCCAGTGTCAGGAATTCCCCTGTAACAAGCTCCATCCTGCAGCAGACAGGGCTGGATCTCTACCTCACAACATGAAAATCTACTCTCAATGCTTCATCAAAAAGCACGGCATTCAGGCGTGGAAGGATCAATACCCCTCAATGAGAAAGCGCTATTTCACAGGCAAGATTACTTATGGGAAGGGGCCTTTATTGGAAGGAGAATAATACTATCGTCTCCAAAGCTCTGAATCGGATAAATGTGTTGCTCTATGCAGAGCTCATAGATGGCTCTGGCACATATATCTGGAACTGCTTTTTAACAGGCTGAAGCAGAACCCTAGATTTGGTTTCGAGTGATTTCACTTGACAAAAAAACGGGGTTTTATTTTGTAAGGAAACCGTGCGCCCTTAGCTCAACTGGATAGAGCATCTGACTACGGATCAGAAGGTTTGGGGTTCGAATCCCTTAGGGCGTGCCAATATTTTACTTGCCAGCTTACGCTGGCTTTTTTTTTGTGAAGCAAATGAATAATATTGAACAGTCCAAAGGCAGATGGAGTAACCTCATCCAGATCTATCGGATGATGTTTAAGTACTGGTTTCACATGGTGATGGGTCTTATCACCATGCTCTTTTATGCGCTTTTTAGCGGTGTAAGTATCACGATCCTGATCCCTCTGTTTGATTATGTTTTCAATCCCAACAAGCCCGAAATAGTCTATCACAGGTACGATCAGTTCCTGGTAGCTGTTAGAGATCTCTTGGGCAGTTTTGCTCAGGAGCACGGCTCATTGCTCCAGATCAGAAGTCTGGAAGGCTTTGCCCCACTTTGGAATAGCCTCAAAGATGTCATGTTGCATACCAACTCATTGGCTCTTTTGTATGTATTGTGCGTGGTAATATTTAGCCTCATCCTGCTGAAAAACATCTGTTATTTTGGGCATCGCATGTTCTTTGTTTATCTGCGAGGCAAGACCATACGTGATGTGCGTAACTTCATGTTTGATAGATACTTGAATCAATCTCTGGAGTTCTACAATCAAAACCAGGTGGGCGATGCCATCGTTCGCATGGTAAACGATGTGGATAACGTCAGCAATCAGTTCATAAACTCCCTGTTAAACGGGATTCGTGATCTTGTGACAATCGCTGTTTATATGCGTATTGCGCTGTTTTTGAACCCAACCCTGTTTCTCTATAGTGCGATTGTGCTTCCTGCTTTTACCGTAACGGTAAGCATCATGGGCAAGAAGATCAAAAAATACTCCAAGCGCATTCAGGCTCAGCTCTCTACTATGTTCTCCGCGGTGGAGGAAATCCTGAACAGCATGAAGATTGTAAAGGCTTTCCGGCGTGAAAACTACGAATACAAGCAGTTTTATCAGATCAATCACAAACACCTGAAACTGTGGCAGCGTTCTCAGATATATGCATCAATGAATGTACCAATCTCCGAGCTCAATTCTGCCATAACCGGTATCGTGGTCATAATCATCGGTGGGAAAATGATCCTGGACCCCAGTAGTGGGTTTAGCCTGGGCGATTTTACAGCCTTTCTATTTGCCCTATTCTCCATGCTACACCCTCTGAAAACCCTCACTCAGATGTACACTGATATCAAGAAAGCAGTCGTTTCGCTGGATCGGATTTCGTTGGTGATGAATCAGGAATCGACCATCAAGGACAAGCCGGAAGCGCTTCCCAAGAAAAGCTTTGAAGACAAAATCTCCTTTGAGAATGTAAGCTTTCATTATAAGGAGAACAAGCCTGTCCTGAATCAGATCAATCTGGAAATCAATAAAGGAATGAAGATCGCATTTGTGGGCTCCAGCGGAGGCGGGAAAACCACGATAGCCAATCTGATCAACAGGATGTACGATGTAAAAGCCGGAAGGATTGCCATCGACGGCATCGATATTCGCGATATAAGATTAGATGATCTTAGACGCCTCTTTGGGATCGTGACCCAGGACTCGATTTTATTTACGAAAACTATAAAAGAAAACATAACCTATGGTACCTGGGATGCGGTTTCCGACGATCAAATCGTGAACGCCGCCAGGATTGCTCATGCTGATGAGTTTATTCGAGAGCTTCCAGGAGCTTACGACAGCCTTTTGGATGCCAAAGGAGCGAACCTCTCAGGAGGGCAAAGACAGAGGCTCTGCATTGCCAGAGCAATTGTGGGGGATCCACCCATCCTGATTTTTGATGAAGCGACCAGTGCTCTGGATAGCGAATCTGAACGTCTCGTCCAAGATGCAATCGATGAGGCTACCAGAAACCGCACGGTTATCCTGATCGCGCATAGGCTTTCTACCATACTCAAGGCGGATAGGATTGTGGTGCTGGAAGCAGGTAACATCGTCGGAGTGGGTTCTCATACAGAATTACTTGCTTCCTGTGAGCGCTATCAGTATCTAAATCGATTACAGTTTAATAATTAGAAGGTTGAAATGAAGATTAGTGGTTTTTCGTTTGTGCGAAATGGGATCAAGCTCTATTACCCCATTGTGGAAGCAATCAAATCTATCCTGCCAATCTGCGACGAGTTTGTGATAGCCATCGGAGCAGGGGATGAAGACGACGATACCAGAGCTCAGGTGGCAGCCATCAACGACCCTAAAATCCGCATTATTGATACGGTTTGGGAAGAAAAATACTTCAAACGGGGCATGATCAATTCCTATCAAACAGATATTGCCATGAAAGAGTGCAGCGGGGACTGGCTCTTTTACCTGCAGGCAGATGAAGTCGTTCACGAGCGGTATCTTCCCATAATCCAGAAGCGCTGCGAGGAACTACTAAACGACAACCGAATCGAAGGCTTGCTCTTCAATTATACCCACTTCTGGGGTGATTACGACCACTATCATGGAGGTCATGGCTGGTATCCACACGAGATCAGGATAGTCCGTAATCTCCCTAAAATCCACTCTTATCAGAGTGCTCAATCGTTCAGATGGTTTGATACATACGATAACCCTCGCCAGGAAACGGGAACCAGGAAGCTCAACGTGGCCAGGGTTGATGCCCATATCTATCATTATGGCTGGGTTCGTCCTCCCCACCTCATGCAGAACAAGCGAAGGTCTTTGGATTCAGTTCATTGGGGCAAATCGCGAGCGGAAGAACACTATGCCAAAGCTCCCTCCTACTTCGATTATGGCCCCTTAAATCTTTTGGCGCAGTTTCAGGGCACACATCCAGCTGTGATGAAAGATATGATCTCAAGCTTTGACTGGCAGGACAAACTGCAATTCTATGGAAAGCCAAACAAGTTCAGAGCTCCACACAAGCATGAGCTAGTGAAATATCGTCTCATCTCACTTCTGGAAAAGATTACTGGACCGATTGGTACTTTTAAGAACTATAAACTGATCAAAGTCTAGAGGATCCAGTTTGGATAGAATCTCTGCTGTAATCATCACAAAAAACGAAGCCCAAAACATAGAGCGCTGCTTGAAAGCCCTCACCTGTGTTGATGAGGTGGTTGTGCTGGATACTGGCTCAGTCGATAGCACTGTCGAGATTTGTGAGAAGCTGGGATGCAAAGTATCTCAATGCGCATGGGAAGGCTTTGGTAAGGCAAAAAGGAGGGCTGTTGAGCTGGCTTCAAATGACTGGATCCTATCCATAGATGCCGATGAGGTCCTTGCTCCTGCGTTACAGGCGGAAATCTCCAACCTGGCCAAGATCGGCTTTGGGAAAAGGGCGTATCGGATAAAACGCAGATCTTTCTATTTGGGCAAATTGATTAGATTTTGTGGCTGGAGCAATGATGCTCCCTTGCGTATCTTTAACCGCTCCAGAGGCAATTTCAACGACAAGACCGTTCACGAATCAGTAGTCACTTCCGACCCTCGTCTTACTCTTAAAAACTATATGCTTCATTACACCTATCCCACTCTTGAGTCTCACTTCAACAAAATGAGACTTTATGCCGAATTGGGCGCTTCAAGAGAGCACGAACAAGGGCATAAGTCGGATTCGATCTCCCCCTATCTGAGGGCTGTGGCAAAGTTTTTTAAGATGTTTATCCTGAAGTTTGGCTTCCTGGACGGATACAGAGGCTTCTTGTTGTGCAAGAACTCGGCTTGGGGAGTTTGGTACAAATACCATCTATTATGGAAACTAAGCAGATAAAAGTATTACACGTTGACACTGAGACTGGATGGCGTGGTGGCCAGCAGCAGGCATTCTATCTCTTTGAGAGTATGTGTGCTCAAGGCTATACCACCTCCTTTGTTTGCCCACCCTCTTCGAAGCTTGAAAGCTATTTCCAGACGAAGAATCTCCCCCACAAGGCAATTTGCTATCGAGGGGAGCTTGATCTGGTATCTGGCATTCGCCTGGCTTGTTTTGCCAGACGCAATGGTTATAGAATTCTGCACTTGCATAGCGGCCATGCTCTCAGTTGGGGCTTGTGGGCCAAGCTTTTCAATCCAGGTTTGGTCCTGATTGGTACACGTCGAGTAGATTTCAGGATCAAGAAGAACCTTTTCTCAAAGCTGAAGTATTTCAATCCTCTGATCGATAGATTTGTCGCAATATCCGACAACATTCGTCGTGTTATGATTGCAGATGGTATTCCAGAGAGGCTTATAACCACCATTCACAGTGGTGTGGAGATTACTAAGCACGCGGATATCACTGTCCCAATTGACTTTAGAACAACGTGGCAGATTCCGGATGACGGGATCATTATCGGTACTGTCGCTGCCTTTGTAGGACACAAGGACTACCCTACTCTCATTCAGGCAGCTGCCCGGGTCGTGAAGACCGAACCCAGAGCATTCTTTATGGCAGTCGGTGATGGAATCTTGTTACCCAGAATGAAACAACTCGTAAAAGAACTAAGGCTCGAGCATCACTTCATTTTCTGCGGTTATCAAACTGAAGTTGGCCAGTTCCTGAAAGCATTCGACATCTTTGTAATGGCTTCCAAGCTTGAGGGATTGGGAACCTCTGTCCTTGATGCCATGGCACTGGGCTTACCTGTGGTAGGAACCCGTGCTGGGGGAATCCCCGAAATGATTATTGATGAAGAGTGTGGTTTGCTCGTAGAGACCAGGAATCCAGATTCACTCGCCAAAGCCATATTACGCATGATAAAAGACCCCCTTCTCCGAGAGAAACTATCCAAAGGTGCTGTCATCAAAGCACAGGAGTTTTCCATCGAGGAAACAGTTCGCCAAAACATCAAGCTTTACCAGGAACTGATGTACAAGCGGATCAAGAAAATACTCTTTGTCCAGACTGCCTTCATTGGAGACGTCATCCTTAGTACTCCCCTGCCAAGAGCCTTGAAAACCACATTCCCAAATGCCGCAATTGATGTCCTGGTTATCCCACAGACGGCTATCATCTATCGCAACAATCCAGACATTTCCAATATCTATACCTTCGATAAACGCAATATCTTCAAGCGTGTACCGGCTTTTTTGCGTCTCTTGTTGAGCCTCAGGAGAAGAAAGTACGACCTGGCAGTGTCTGTCCATGTTTCTTTTACAAGCTCAATAATAATGCTCTTGAGCGGAGTGAAAACCCGGGTGGGTTATCCGCGCCAGAAACTTGCTAACTTGAAGCCTGAATTTCAGAAAGGTATACCTGTCGTGAGACGATCATTGCAACTGATGAAAGCGTTTACTGATCAGCAGTTTGAGCACCAAACCCTGCTATACCCCACGATTGAAGAATCTGAAAGAGTCGATAGCTTCATCCAGGAAAGAGGCCTTGCTAGTAATAAGCTGATATCCATAGCTCCTGGATCTGTCTGGGAAACAAAAAAGTGGCCAGCCAAGTACTATTCCCGGCTCATTGCCTTGATTACAGGCACAGGATATAAGTGTGTGTTGATCGGGGGTAGTGGCGATCATGCCCTATGTGAAAGCATTATCACAGATTCTGGAGTGGAGGCTATAAATGCAGCCGGCAAGTTTACTCTTTTGGAATCGGCTGTGCTGATCAATCGAAGTAGGCTAATTGTGTGTAATGACAGCTCCCCCCTGCACCTTGCAAATGCGGTTAAGACGCCTGTGTTAGCGTTCTTTGGCCCAACTGTTCGCAGATTTGGCTTTTTCCCATATCAAGCCTTTGACCGGGTTTTAGAAATCTCTCTGCCTTGTCGCCCCTGCGGTAAACATGGTCATGACAAGTGCCCCCAAGGGCATTTTAAGTGTATGCTCTCTATCTACCCAGAGCAAGCCTATGAAGTATTTAAAGAAATGGAGCACATAAATTGAAAAGAATAGTCCTGCTAACAGGCTACGAAAGGTTTTTTGGACAAACCAGAAAGCCCTGGATCAGCATGAATGTCGATGTTATAAGGTCTTTATTGACTGAAAATGGCTATGATGTTCAGGAGTATGAGTTTTCAGATGTCGTGAACAAAGACATCGATATTCGTAACTCTATTGTTTTTTATACATTCAGCCAGAGAGAGAATCTGCGCAGATTCATCTTCGACACGATCGATGACCTGCATCATAGAGGAAACATCGTGATTCCGGCCTTTGAATTACTCAGATGCCACGAGAACAAAGGAAACCAGTTGCTGTATACCAAGAGAACTGGTTTTAGTGACTTATGGTCTGTTTACTTCAGTAGTAAAAGAGAGATTGCCAGGAATGAAATCCCATATCCAGTTGTCTTCAAGACTTTGGACGGTTCAAATGGCAGAGGTGTGCATCTGGTTAGAAATGAGAGGGAGCTAATTACAGTGATTAGGAAGCTAGAGAAGTCGCTGGGGTTCGAAAACAGGCTCGACCTCATCCGTAGAAGGTTGTTCCGTCAAGGAGAACACTTTCCCGGTTATCCGGAGTTGACAGGGAGGCAGAACTATCTGGCTTACAAAGACTACATCCAACCCGAGATTCCTTTCATTCTCCAGAGATTTATACCCAACCTCATGTACGACTATAGAGTAATAGTATTAGGAGAGAAGTATTACGTTATTAAGCGTATGGTGCGTGATCACGACTTTCGTGCCAGCGGTGCCAAAAAGTTCGTGTTCGCGCCGGACATCGATCCAGCCATGCTGGATTATGCACGTGGTATCTTCAATAAGGTGCAAAGTCCGTTCCTATCTCTTGATATAGGCTCCACGGATGAAGGGTATTGTCTCTTTGAGTTTCAAGCTCTACACTTCGGTATTAATGCTATTAAAAAGTCTAAGGGCTATTACCGAAACGATGATGGTGCTTGGAGTTTTGTGGAATCCGAAGATCGTGTAGAAAATAGCATTGCTGAAGCTTTGGTGCACTATCTTGAAACCATGGGACAGGATCTGTGGTCTTCAGTCAACTGATTACAGCTATCCCCTATTCCCTGACCTGGCACCTAAGGAAGATGTTGGGATACACAATGCCAGTTATTTTTTATTGCCCCGAATTGATTGACTACTACACATTTGTGCCAGTACTCAAGCACCTGAAACCCGTTCTTGTTGCGTCGAATAACTCCCAAGTGATATCCCATCTGAAGAATCTGAACATCAGCACAATACGAATCCCAACCTTTCCCAAAGCTGTGATAATGTGTCGTCATGCCACTCATAAGTTCCCGTGCGGCGCCATTGTCAGGGTCGGCATGAGGCATGGTCCCTACCATTTCAAGAAGATGACCAAAGCCATGAATTATAATCGTTTTGACATCTACTTGTTCACAAGCAAGTGCGATCTAAGGGCGGCTCAAGAAATTGGTGTTACAGTTGGTAAAAGCGTGGGGTTTCCCAGGCTCGATCCAGCCTTTGATAAATCTATAACTCAGAGCAATCTGGATACTTTGGCAGATTCTTTGGGTCTGGATCAGGGCAAACCAACTCTTCTCTTTACAGCCACGTGGCAAAAGTCTGGCATGTCCGCTATTGATTTATGGTACAATAAACTGGATCAGCTGCAATTGAAGTACAACGTCCTGGTAACTTTGCATCCATGGACTCAAGATCGTTACAGGCACGAAATCCAGGCTACTAAAGGAGTCAGTTTGATAAATGACCCAAACATGTTACCATATATCATGCTTTCGGATATATGTATCGGAGATACAAGTTCGATTCTGGCAGAATGTGCGGCTCTGGGTAAACCTATAATCCGCTTTGAAACCTCAGCAGCTCCCAGAAGCTTGATCGAGATAGACGAGCTGCTGTCTTCTGTATCCGTTTCAGTCAGGAGTTTTACTGACTTGGTAGACATCCTGCCGAAAGTATCATCCTTGTCATTTCCACAGAGAAGTGAAGCCGTCAGAATCATGTTTGATGATCTTGATGGCAAGGCAGGTTATAGAGCAGCTCAGGAGATTATACATCTGCTACCGGAGCTCCAGATATGAACTTCTATGATGCTCACTGCCATCTGGCAAGTCTTGCTGAAGAGTTTGATGTCCAAAGTCTGATCCAGGATGCTGCTAATCACGGCATAACGGGTTTCGTGAGTTCTGCTCTGACACGAAAAGAGATAGCCTGGCACAAGTCAAATCACAATCCTGCGGTATTATGGCAGGCTGGCGTACATCCAAACTTTCCCTACTGTGATATAACGATTCGTGATATCCGAAAGCTTGCTATGAATCATGATCTTAATGGCATTGGAGAGATCGGTCTCGATCGGAACAATCCCGACGTGAAAAATCAAATCATAATTTTCGAGAAACAGCTTCGGTTGGCTGAAGAATTTGGCCAGTTGGTAGTCTTACATCTGGTGGGACATCCTCAGGAAGCTCTGAATCTTATGCGCCAGTATGAACTTACATATTTCATTCATGGCTATGCTGGATCAGTTGAAAGCTTCCGTGAGTTTTGCAAACTAGGCTGCTACTTCACTATCAGTTCGCGTCTGTTAAAGCCTGATAAGCACGACCTACTGATGGCAATGCTGGATTATGGAAAAGTTATGTTCGAAACAGATATGACCATCTACTATGTAAATGACTATGTAACAAACCCATTACTTAAACTGATCGACCTCGTTGAACGGGTTTCCAGGATAAGCGGCATTAGTATTGCTGGTTTAGCAATCCTGCAAGAGAAAGTCTATGATGAACACTATCGTAATCACGATAACCCATTTTGAGGTGTGTCCATGGATCAATTCAATAGAACTAAAATACTAATTGGAGATTCTGGTTTTGAAAAGCTCAGAAACACCAGAGTCGGCATCGTTGGTCTCGGTGGAGTAGGCTCGTATGCCGCAGAAGCGCTTGTACGGGCAGGAGTGGGCCATCTATTAATTGTAGATTTTGACGTGGTGAATCTTACAAATCTCAATCGTCAACTGCTGGCCCTGCATGAAACAATTGGTAGAGCCAAAGTTGATGTACTCCGAGAGCGACTTTTATCTATCAACCCAGATCTTTCCCTTGTCTCACATGATGTGTTTTGCGCACAGGAGAACAGGCATGAGATCATTGTGGGAGTAGAATATTTAGTAGATGCCATAGACAGCCTGGGCCCCAAGATCGGCCTTTTGGAATATGCTGTTAATAGCGGCATCAAAGTCATCTCTGTAATGGGCGCTGGCAACAGAATGGATCCCAGCAAGATTGCCATCACGGATATCAAGAAGAGCCACAACTGCCCTCTTGCTAAAAGAGTAAGAAAGTTCTTGCGACGTCGCGGCATTGATGGCGGTTTCCCCTGTGTTTATAGCTTTGAAGATCCTATTGTACCTGAGGAAGATGAAGAAACTCCGGATGAGATAATTGTTCATCGTGGTAGAGAGAGAAAGACAATCGGATCAATAAGTTACATGCCATCGATTATGGGTATGATGGCAGCATCCTGGGTGATAAGAGAAATCATCGGTTCACAAGCTCAGTAATACAATTCAACAGACTATCTAGTATACAAAATAACCTGTGCATACGACAAGAGGCGTGAGCGATGGCGGCGACCTACTCTCCCACACAGTTGCCCG
>CAZZCS010000012.1:0-36458 GCA_964652645.1 uncultured Candidatus Cloacimonadota bacterium
CAGCCTTCTAAGCTGCGGGTCAGGGGTTCGAATCCCTTCTGGCGTGCCACATTTTATACTCTCCATTATACGGTGGATGTAGTTCAATGGCAGAGCACCGGATTGTGGTTCCGGGCGTTGTGGGTTCGACTCCCATCACCCACCCCACTTTTAGCCGACTCAATGAGTCGGCTTTTTGTTTATGCAAAAAAGGGCAGATTGCTCTGCCCTTACTATCTACTGCATTACGCAGCCTTTCCAACTTTACAATTTCATCAGATATGAGGTGAGATCTGCCAGGCGGCAGGAGTATCCCCATTCGTTATCGTACCAGCTCAGGATCTTGCACATATTACCTTTGACGTAGGTTGCCAGGGAGTCAAACACGGATGAATATGGGTTCCCAACCACGTCGATGGAGACGATTGGCTCGTCACTATACTGCAAGAAGCCCTTCAGATAAGTCTCGGAGGCTTGTTTCATGGCGGCATTGATCTCTTCTTTGGAAGCTGCTTTTTCGAGGTTTACGCACAAGTCCACTACAGATCCATCCGGAGTCGGTACTCTTACGGCCAGGCCATCGAGTTTGCCAACAAGTTCCGGGATCACCAGGCCGATTGCTTTGGCAGCACCGGTGGAGGTGGGGATCATGCTCATGGCAGCAGCCCGGGCACGGCGCAGATCAGAGTGAGGGAAGTCCAGGATTCGCTGATCATTAGTATAACTGTGGATCGTGGTCATCAGACCATTTACAATTCCGAAATTGTCGTGCAATACCTTGGCTACGGGTGCCAGGCAGTTTGTGGTACAGGAGGCATTGGAGACGATCTTATGCTCGGGCTTGAGGATCTGATGGTTTACGCCCATCACTACTGTGGCATCGACGGTATCCTTGGCGGGAGCGGAGATCACAACCTTGCGGGCTCCAGCTTTCAGATGTTTGGAGGCCTTTTCCATGGATGTGAAAATGCCAGTGGATTCGATCACGATATCGACGCCAAGTTCTTTCCAGGGCAGGGCTTCGGGATCGCGCTCGGCATAGATCTTGATCTTTTTGCCATTGACGATCAGGCCGTTTTCATCGTGGCTAATTTCACCCTCAAACTGACGGTGGATGCTATCGTATTTAAAGAGAAAAGCCAGTGTCTTGGCATCTGTCAAATCGTTTATTGCTACTATGTTTAAGTCTTGATGATGTTTCAGAATGGCACGCATCACCAGCCTGCCAATTCTTCCAAAGCCATTAATTGCTACATTTGTCATGATATACTCCTCTATAATAATATGCTGTTGTTTGCGCTACCGGTCATCAGGCAAAAGTCTTCAATGGTCTTCTGCATTACTTCTTCGCCTTTTACCAGCCATTTCCGGGGGTCAAACTTGCCTTTGTTTGGGACGTAGTCTTCAGGTTTGACGTCGGGAGGACAGACGATGGCATACTTTTCTTTTTCCCAATAGGCCTGGACCGCTGCGGCCATATCCATCTGATAGTGAGTGTCTTTATTGATCTTGACCACGCCATTGCGGATAGCTTTTTGCTGTTGATCGTCCGTGAGTCCCGAAGCACCGTGCAGGACGAGGCCTCTTTCTACTCCGTTTTTGATCAGCAGATCGTCGATTTCTTTGATCAGGTCCAGACGCAATACGATGTTTGCGCCCTTGGAGACACCGTGATTGGTGCCTACTGAGGCAGCAAAGAGATCGACGTTTGTCTTTTTCACAAATTCCAGGGCTTCTTCGGGGTTTGTATAGAGCTCAGTTTCGGAGACGATCTCGTCTTCTGTGCCCTTGATGTGCCCGATTTCTCCTTCGACCAGGACGTTGTGCTTGTGGGCAAAATCCACCACCTCTTTGGTGATGCGAATGTTCTCTGCCAGCTCTTCCTGGGAGGCATCAATCATCACCGAACTTACCAGCTTGTTTTCGATGCAATAGACGATAAAATCAAAGTAGTTTGGTGTGGCATGGTCGATATGCAGGCCGACTCCACTCTCTTTGAACTGAGCTGCAAATGTCTGGACCATGGTCGAGATCAACTGGGCTCCGGCTTTGATATCGGCAGATGAGCCTGCGGCATACTTGCAAGCTCCGGAGCTCATTTGCATCAGGCCATCGGATTTGATCCTGGCATAACCTTGCACAATAGCCCGGATCTGGGTGTCGAATACGATATTAGACGCGATTATTCCAAAGCGGTCTTGCTTTGCTTTTTGGAAAACAGCTTTCAGCTTGTCACCTGTTAAAAACATTCTAAACCTCCATTTGGCAAGAAATTTTACAATAATGCTATTCTAAGAGGCTCGCATCCCTGCGTCAAGTAAAATAATCATCAAGAAAACTTAATCTGGAAGCTGCAAATTATCATTGACGTTTTTTTAGCCTTGGCAAAGCATGATATTGATCGGGATTTGCCTTTGTGATCCCGTTTTATAGTGGTGTTAAGCGCTCTTGAGAATCGTTTGAGAGCTTTTATATTCATGATGTGTCTGTTGTTCGATAGAACAATACACTTTTTTCATCGCAAGCAAGGAGAAAGAAATGCTAAAGAAAACACTTTTAATCCTATTTGTACTGGCTGCCCTCAGCCTGGCCTGGGCCCAAGTTCCTTTCAGCGCTACTTATACCTTTGATGGCACTACAGGACACGTGGCCAGTTTTGTTTACAATGGCACTACCTATGAAGGTGTCAGTATGGGAGATTTGCTGAAAGTCGGAGTTACCAGCAGCTCCAGCACAGGTAACTTCCGAGCTAATAACTGGCCTCTGGGCGCTACAAACGGGAGCGATGACTTTGACGGAGTCCTGGATCCTGATAAGTATTTTGGTCTCACAATCTCTGCCCAAACGGGGTATCATTTTTCTTTATCGACCATTACCTTTGGCGTGGGAAGAAGCTCTACCGGTATCCGCCAGAGTCAATGGCGCGGGAGTGCGGATGATTTTACTGCTCCCTTTGCAAACTACACCACCCTGCACGCACAGCTAACCAACACGGCCGGAGTACTTACCAATCCTGATGCAAACTCGAGCTGGACAGGTAACGTGCTCAATCTGGGTACTACTTTTACCAACATCACGACCTCTGCAGAGCTGAGATATTATCTCTACAATGCAGAAAGCACATCGGGTACTGCTGGCCTGCAAGGCCCTATCACCATTAGCGGAACCTTTGCCCAATCTGGCGGTCTGCCAAACGCTGCTACTCCTACCTTTAGCCCGGCAGGAGGCCTGAAAACCAGATCTTTTAATGCCACCATCAGTTGCGCAACTGCCAACGCCACAATCTATTATACGACAGACGGCACTGCCCCGAGCACCAGCTCTGCAGTATATACGACACCTATCAACGTATCAACAACCATGACAATCCGCGCTATGGCCACTGCACCAAATCATCAACCAAGCGGGATCGGGTCTGTGACCTATACCTTCCCAGTTCAGGCAAGTACGATTGCAGCTCTGCGTGCTATGCCCGCGGACAATCAAACCGTGTATCGTCTGAATGGAGAAGCGATTCTCACTTATCAGAAACCTACCCGCAACCAAAAATATGTGCAAGATGCCACAGGGGCCATCTTGATCGATGATAACAACAACATTATCACGACTGCTTACAATGTGTTCGACGGGATTACCGGTCTGATAGGCACGTTGAACTCATACTCAAATCTGCTTCAGTTTATTCCCGTCGTCGATCCAGGGGCAGCAACTTCTAGTAACAATACCATCCCAGAGGAAATCCGTACCTTGGCTAGTCTTACAGAAGCTGATCAGGCAAAGCTGATCAAGGTAGAGAATGTAAGCTTCCTCAGTGCTACTGGCAATTTTGCAGCTTCTGTAAACTACAATATCAGCGACCCCAGCGGAACGGCAATATTCAGGACAGCCTTCAATCTCAATGATGGTTGCAACTACATTGGAACCCCTATTCCTACTGTTCCCCAGGACATCTGGTGTTTGGTAGGACAGTTCAATAACGATATGCAGATTACAGCTCGTTTTCTCAGCGATTTCGAAGATTCCGGGGCAGCACCAAACCTTCCCACCAAGCTGGCAATCATCAATATTGATCCTGCCTCTCCTTATGTAAATTCCAATTTTTCTGTGACTGTTCAAGCTCAAAATGCGAACAATGCCCCCGGGCTCGTAACACAGAACACCACTGTGAGCCTCATTGTGAACGATGGGAATGGTGGCCTGAGCGGAACCGTTACCGGCACGATCGTCCAGGGAGAAAGCACTGTCACAATCTCCGGGGTACAATATGATATGGTGGAATCCGGGGTTACCATCACAGCTGTTGCCACATCAGGGATGACGCTGCTTCCAGGAACCAGCTCCAGCTTTGATGTTCTGGATACTCCCATCGAGCCTACAGTAACCGTTCTGGCTCGTCCCTCCCAGATCAATCTTGCCGATGCCTCCACCCAGAGTGCCGTATTGATGCAGCTTCAGTCTTATCCCACAGATGATGTCAGATACAGGCTGTACAATGGCGGCAACCAGTATGCCCCTTGGGATCCGGCAACCGATACCTATGTAACTTCCACTTCCTATGGCGCAGGCCCCCTGCCCATCGGTACACCTACGACCTCTGCCGTATGGTGGATTGTCTTCGAACGTGGCAGCAACAACTCAACTGTAGCCAGCTACCGCGATAGACAAGGCCCAGGTTACTCTACAAACTTCCAAACCCAAGCCCTGCCAGCTGCAACTGAGATGACGGAGCCTTTTGAGATCAGCCTGAATGTACCTTTGAGCCCCGCAAGATACGATTTGAACAACAAGTATGTAGTTCTTGGTTACGATGCGGAAGTCGGAGGCACTCTGATTACCGCTGCTTCCACAGATTTGAACACGGGAGCATTTGTGATGCATGCCTCCTCCGGAACAGTTATCCGCAGAATCGAAGTGCGAGCCCTGAACAACACCCTCATGGAAAGCATTACCGGAGAGTGGGATGGCCAGGGACAGGTTGGGTACTACGATGCAGTGGAAGGTCTGGAAGGAACCGCCTTGCGGAGTGGACTCCGCACCATTACCTCCACTGGACATCTCAATAACTCCTGGGACAGCACCCGCTACCACATATATGCCGCTCTAGACAACGTAAATAATACAGTTACCTGCGTTTATACAAACCAGGTATTTAATCATCCTGCAGGAACCATGTCCACCCCCGAAGGGCTCAGTGCAGAACACAGCTACCCCAGAGAATGGTTTACAGGGCATGCCGAATACAACTGGATGGATACAGACCTGCACGCCCTGTTCCCGGCGACCCAGCCTTCCAACTCTGCCCGCAGCAACTATCCATACGACTACGTCTCGAGCATCACCTCCACCTGGGGGAGTGGTAACTACTTCTCTTACGGAGGCTTGAATGCAAACGGCAACAATGCTTTTGACGTTGCAGATCAATTCAAGGGTGATGCCGCTCGCGCTCTGCTCTATATGGGTATGCGCTACTATACTGATGATGCAAACTTTACCCAGGGCAACGTAAACCTGATCCCAATCCTGCTCCAGTGGCACGCCATGGATCCAGTTGATGCCTACGAGATTAGCCGGAATGAAGGGATTTTCCTCTTCCAGGGCAATCGCAACCCCTTCATCGATCATCCCCAATGGATAGACTCCATCTGGGGCACAGTCTCCATAGCCGCTCCTGTGGCAATCCTGCCCACCAATGTAGCCGAGCATGGCTTTACCGCAAATTGGGAAGCAGTGACGGGTGCAGCCTCCTACAGGCTTGATGTTTCCACATCATCTGGCTTCTATGGCTATCTGAATGGATTTAAAAACAGAATCGTCAATGGCACCAGCGAGAGCCTTGCAGCGCTTGATCCTGCCACTACATATTACTATCGAGTACGAGCTATCGGCCCCAATGGCGAAGTAAGCCATGTCTCAAACACCATTTATGCCACTACTACTGTTGGCGGTAGCGTAGTGTACTACTGGAATTTCAATGATAACGTTCCAGCTACCGGCGTGGACTGGGATCAAAACATTGCCTCCCAGATCGGAAGCGGTAGTATCACATACAACTTCACTGCTGCGAGATCTTTTGCCGGCACCACTCTCAACGGCGAATCCGGTGAAGTCAATGGCGGTGCTTTCTGCCCAATCGGTGGCGTGGAAGTTTTGGAAAACAATGGTAACTTCTTCGAAATGGCTATGCCATCTACTGGCCTGCAGAATCTCGTCCTGACTTATGCGACCAGAGGGACTTCTACTGGATTTACGTCCCAGCAGTTCCTCTATACTACGGATGGAGTGAACTATCAGGAAAAGATCACCTTCACCGATCCGCTGACCAATAACTGGTTGGCTTCCCAGGTCAGAACTGTCGATTTCTCGGATGTCCCAGCCGCAAATAACAATCCCAATTTCAAAATTAGAGTGGTTCTAGATGGCGCGACATATGCTACCGGTAACAACAGGTTTGACAACATCAAGGTCTTTGGGACTCCCTACTCCGGTGGTGGACTCGAGACTCCCCAGAATGTGACTATCGTTCAGAATGGGACAAATGTCACCATCAGTTGGCAAAGCGTAGCTGGAGCGACCGGCTATCGCGTCTATGCCACTGATAATCCAGGTGTCTTTGGTGGTACATATACACCAACGGCAAATACTTCAATCACTGTTCCTGCCGCAGCAGCAAAGCAATTCTACCGCGTAACGGCAGTGCAATAAGCTCTTGAAACATCAGCGAAGAGCCGCATTCCGCGGCTCTTCTGCATTTTAGCAATGAGGAGTGGTTCTCATAATTTTCAAAAAGGACAAGTTCAAAATATAGAAGGGAAGCATATATGAAACACAGTATTATCATCATCCTGATCCTGGCACTTCTTCTCCTCAGCGCTTGTGCTGCGGGGAGCAAGAAATTTGACGATCCCGTAAAACCGGCCAATTTCTTTCATGGTATCTGGCATGGCTGGATTGCTCCGATAGCTCTCATCTGGCAACTTTTCAACCCTTCGATCCGGATCTATGAAGCAAACAACATGGGCTGGTCTTACGATTTTGGCTTTTACATCGCCATCATCGGTGGCTTTGGCGGCCTCACCCTCAGCAGAAGACGCAAAGCTAAATAACAGAAGGCTCGGGCAGATGGTTTATTTCAGCATCAACATCTTTCTGGTATATGATTCTCTTGGACTAGTCAGTCGGTAAAAATAGACTCCGCTAGCCACAAGCTGCTTGGTCATATCCCTTCCGTCCCACACCACATCATGCCTTCCTGCTGTCTGATGGGTATCGATCAGGTTCTTGACCAATTGTCCTTTGAGATTAAAAACCTCCAGACGAACCGTAGTGCTTTCGGGTAGATAATAGGAAATCGTGGTGCTAGGATTGAAAGGATTGGGGAAATTTACCAGGCTCTTCACCATAGCTGCTAGTGGATCCTCAGAGCCCGTTTGACCTTGCCACTCATAAGCACCCAAATCTACCTGATTGCCATAGATACGTGGATTTCCTGCCAGATCACAAGCCGGGAACTGGTACCAATTCGGTATGGAAAAGATACTGAAGTCGGTGGTTCCGGCATCTATGCAGGGTGATTCCTGCCCCAAAGTGTAGGGGTTACCCTCTATCCATGTGTAAAACTCGGGATCTGAACTGATATTTGATCCATGCCACTCAATCGTATTAAATCCTCCATGGCTATAGATCGTATCCACAAGATTATCTGCAGTGCCAACCAAGCAATTCATAAATCTCAACCTTGAAGGCAGGGGATTGTATTTCAGATAGAAATTCAGGCCTATGTCGTTGCTGATGATGCTGTTGATAAAAGTTGCCTTGGCATCCTCTCCTAAAACGATGGCAGCACCATATCCAGTAGCCCATCTGTTATCTGCTATGGTACAATTGATTAAATATGTCTCGAAGGTTGTAGGGAGAAAAGAGCTTCCTATCCAAACCACAGAGCTTGTTGACCCCTCCACGCTATTTGCTTCGCAACCAGTTATCTGCATATTGTGTATAATATTATCTCCGCCGGTACTTGCTGGATTATTGGTGGTACTAGAAAAAGCTATCCCTCCCGCTCTGCCATAAGGTGGGGCGTAAAAATTGTGGATGCAGATGTTTTCAGCATATAGATTCCCACCCCATAAACTAAAAGCAATTGTGCCCATGCAGTCTTCCACTGTTATATTGCGCATTACCAGTCTTTCGGGGTAAATTAACCGGGTCAACATGTATCTTTGATAATAATGCATTGGCCTGCAATTGCGAAAGCTGAGGTTCTCCAGGGTAATGCTGAATTTATCAAGTACTCCCTCAATTGTGTTGCGGGAGCAGCATTCGATGAGTGAGCTCTGAAAAAACTCCTGATTGGTAACTGCCTGAAAGGTGATGTTCTTGATCAGCACCTCCTTTTCAGAATCAAAACCAATAAAGAACACATCGGGTCCGCCAAAGATCACACCAGCTTCACTTTGGCCTACAATGCTCACGTAACTGCGTAGATTCAGTGGAAAGTGCTGGTCTTCCGCATAGACACCATTGGCCAGATGGATGGTCTGCGGGTTCTGCTCGGCTGCTCCTATCCTTTGTATTGCCAGAGCTATCGTCTTGAGTGGTTCAAGGGGTGATAGGCCGGAATTGGCATCATCGCCATCCGGACTCACATACAGATCTGCAAATTGTTGATCTATCACTGCCGTATTATAGTGCAGGGTATAGGTAAAGGTTTCCCCGTATCCAAAGTGCTCTGTATGAATGCATTCGGCGGCATAAATGGAAGAATCAGAAACTGAAGCCTTATCCAGATAGATGTCAATGTGATTGATAAAATCCGCTCCGATAAATATATCATTTCCATGGGTAGCATGGTTACCATATATGCTACACCTATTCAAAGGATCGAATTCTAAGGAGGTGGTCCCCTCAGCCGAAAGTCCTTCAAAAGCAACGGCACCACAGTGTTTACCCCAATTATCAGCAATGGTAGTTCCAGCTAAAAAACCGGAACTGTATAGAAAGGATATTCCAGCTCCGCTCATTGCCCGATTGCCTGTTATCCTGCAATTAATCACTGAAAGAGTGCTTGAATTCACACATATAGCCCCACCTCTTCGATCACCCCAATTGGGCTGTGGTGTTCCTATACCATTTGTCATATAGAGTCCCTGAACTGTAACATTGGAATAGTCATGGATATAAACACAACTACCACTCTGGTTACCATCAATTACTGTCTGGGCGATATAGGTGCTATCGGCGGTGATAAGCTCCAGACTTCCGATAGTCAAGTGTCTGCCAATGATCACGATGTTTTCATGATAGGTCCCGGGATGAACAAGGATGGTATCCTGCTCTGCTGCAGCATTTACTGCGCTCTGGATGCTAGTATAAGGCTGGGTGCCATCAAGGGCGACCTGCAGAATGGTAGCATTAAGCATCATCGGCACAATTAGGAGCATAGCCAGTATAGTTTTCATTATTTCCTCTATTGCAATATTCAGGCCATAAGAGCGATGGGAAGCAGTATAATGCTCCCCCATATTATGTTGCGCCTCTCCAAAGCTACCACAATCTCATAGATAATACCTCCAATCCATTCACCTGAACTTCGCCTAATGAAAGCAAATTAGCAGACATCGCACTAGACTGCTAATTTTGGTCTTGACAAATCTGAGGCCATGTTTATCTTATCTCCTGAAGAGGTTAATATTATGAATACACAACGTTTTACACTCAAGACTCAGGATATGCTCAATGCTATCCAGAGCATGGCCTCTGAACGGGGTCATCAGGAGATTACAGATCTGCATTTGCTGGGAGCAATGCTGGGGATCACGGAGGGATTGATCCGCCCAATTTTCATGAAGCTGGATGTGAACATGGCTCAGTTTGAGCCAGAGCTGGATACTGCTCTGGACAAGCTGCCAAGGGTAAGCGGGGCTTCACAGGTCTATCTATCCAGGGTTGCGCTCGATATCCTGCATCAGGCCGAGCGTGAGGCCGATAAGCTCGGTGACGAGTACATCAGCCTGGAGCACGTGCTATTAGCCCTGGTTTCAGCGGGGAAAGATGCTGCTGTTTTGCTAAAAAAACATGGGATTGATAAGGACAGGATCCTTTTGGTCTTAAAGGAGTTACGTGGCAATCAGAGAGTTCAGGATCAGGATCCGGAATCCAAGTATCAAGCTCTGGAAAAGTATGCCCGCAATCTCACCCGTCTGGCGCGTCAGGAAAAGCTTGATCCCGTGATTGGCCGCGATGAAGAGATCCGGCGTACGGTGCAGATACTTTCCCGTCGTCGCAAGAACAATCCCATTCTGATCGGGGATCCGGGAGTGGGGAAGACTGCGATAGTAGAGGGTCTGGCACGCAGGATAATAGCTCGTGACGTGCCGGAGAACATCCAAAACAAGGAGTTGCTGGAGCTGGATATGGCTGCTCTGGTAGCCGGAGCCAAGTTCCGGGGTGAATTTGAAGAGCGCTTAAAAGCCGTTCTGCACGAAGTGGAGAAGTCTGAAGGCAGGATTATCCTCTTCATAGACGAGATCCATACGGTGGTAGGAGCTGGAGCTGCTGAGGGCTCTGTCGATGCCTCAAACATGCTCAAACCTGCCCTGGCAAGAGGTGCTCTGCACTGTATCGGAGCCACCACTATAGATGAATATCGCAAATACATAGAGAAGGATCCTGCTTTGGAACGGCGGTTCCAGCCTGTCCTGGTGCAAGAACCCAGTGTGGAAGACACCATCTCCATCCTGCGCGGAATCAGAGAGAAGTACGAGGTGCATCACGGAGTACAGATCACGGATAATGCTCTGGTCTCGGCCGCAGTTCTCTCAAACCGCTACATTGCCGACAGATTCCTGCCAGACAAAGCTATAGACCTCATCGACGAGGCCTGTGCACAGCTTCGGATGGAGATTGATTCCATGCCCGTGGAACTGGATGAGGTAGAGCGACGTCTGCGTCAGCTCGAGATTGAAAGACTCTCCCTGGCCAAGGAGAAGGACGAACTCTCCAGGGGCCGACTGGCCAAAATCCAGAGCGAAATCGGGGTTCTGAGCGAGCAACGGGACAGTCTCAAATTGCGCTGGGAAAACGAAAAATCAGTATTGCACAAGATCCGGGAGCTCAAAGAGGAGATCGATAACCTCAAAGCCGAAGCAGAAAAGGCAGAAAGAAGCGGAGACTACGAGAAAACTGCCCAGATCCGCTACGGATTGCTGGTGGAAAAGGAGCGAAACCTCGCAGACGTCTCCGGCAAGCTAATAGAAGGCTCGGGAGCGGATCAGTTGCTCAAGGAAAAGGTCGATGAGGAGCTCGTAGCCGAGGTCATTGCCAAGTGGACAAAAATCCCGATCAGCAAATTGCTTACCAGTGAGCTGCAGAAACTATTGGAAATGGAAAGTATCCTCGCTGCCCGAGTGGTGGGTCAGGAGGACGGCATCACCGCGCTCAGCAACGCCATCCGTCGCTCCCGCAGTGGTTTGGCGGAGGGTAATCGCCCCATCGGTTCATTCCTCTTTCTGGGTCCCACCGGAGTGGGGAAGACAGAGCTGGCAAAAAGCCTGGCCAGCTTCCTGTTCGATACGGATAAGGCTCTGATCCGGCTGGATATGTCCGAATTTATGGAGAAGCATTCAGTAGCCAGATTGATCGGTGCGCCCCCTGGATACGTTGGTTACGATGAAGGCGGCTACCTTACCGAGGCAGTGCGACGCCGGCCATACAGCGTGATCCTCTTTGATGAGATTGAGAAGGCACATCAGGACGTCTTCAACATCCTGTTGCAAATCCTTGATGATGGAAGACTTACAGACGGTAAAGGTAGAACGGTCGATTTTCGAAATAGCATCATAATCCTCACTTCCAATATCGGCTCACAGATGATTTATGATGCCAAAGACGAAGATACTCAAAGCTTGAGACCCCAACTGATGCAGATCTTGCAGCAATACTTCAGGCCAGAATTTATCAATCGTTTGGACGATATCATCGTGTTTCACAGGTTGAACAACGAGCACATCCTGGCAATTGTCGATATCCGCCTGCAGGAGCTTATCAAGAGACTGGCAGCGAACAACCTGCATTTTGAAGTCGGCGACAGCATCAGAGGCTATATTGCCACAGCTGGCTATGATCCCCTCTTTGGGGCGAGACCGCTCAAGCGTGTCATCCAAAGGGATGTGGAAGATTTTCTGGCCCGAAAGATGCTGGCAGGAGAGCTCCAATCCTCACAGAAGTACCGGCTGGTGTACGAACCAGAGGTGGGAGTAGCGATCAGCCCCGTAACGTAGCATTCCGATGCTACGGGAAAGTTACACGTCAAACGCTAGAAGTTAAACGAGCTGCGCTCTATCGATTTACAATTTACGATGTACAATGTATGATTGGCTCCGCAAAAGCATCGCAGATGCGTAACAGCCGGGGTCCCCAGGGCTGAGCCTGCGAAGACATGGGGTGGCATAGCGAGGGTGCGAAGCGAAGCGGAGCCCCTCGTTGCGAGAGGAGAAACTATTCAGCCCCTTGCGGGCGCCAGATATCAGCCCCCCCGTGCAGTTCAGCGGAACGGGGGGAATGCGACAGCAAATATGAAGCGCCTCGGGTGCGACAGAATAATTTGATGTGATTGTGAGATTGATGGTGTCGCCCCGTTGGGGCTTGCCTTAAAACCTTTCTGTACGGGGGCTCACGCCCCCGCCTATGCCCACCCACCACCCTTTTTGTGTGGGGCTCTGTCCCATGCCCCGATTATTCAAGGGTCTTTTTCAATTATATCCACAGAGATAGATATCCAGGCTTGAACATAGTGGGTTCAACAATCCTTCCTTATGAGCCTCTCTGTATCTCAGGTGTATCAAACCTCTATCAGGTGTGTTCGAGAACACACTTGATACACGCCTGATACACGCTTGATATACGTCTGATACACGGCTGTCTCCTTTCAAGGCACAAAGAACATAAATGCTGCTTCAAACTTTCTCTTGACGCCTATCCCTCTATGCGAAAAAGGGATAGAGATTTTCGTACTGGAGTTTGAGATAAATTGAATAGAGACTTTTTTCGTCCTGGATTGCTCCTTCTTGGAGCCATAGTATTGATTGGTGTGCTGGCAGCATTCATCCCTGCCTGTGATGGCAGTGTAATACCGATCAAGAAGATGCCTTGGTTTTCAACCCTCACCAGACAGGCCGGGGAGGACTCCTCCGTTTCCCCAAGCGTGGCAAGCCCCTCTCAGGTGAAGACTACCCTGGATCATTTGGATATCTTTCGCAAAGCCCTGAAGAAGAACAAGGGAAACATCCGCATCGCCTATTATGGAGATTCTATCATCGAGGGTGATCTGATTACTGGTATGCTGAGGAGCGAAATGCAGGCTGCCTATGGCGGTAGGGGAGTCGGCATGATGCCTATTACCTCGATTGTGGCCGGATTTCGTCCCACCATCCGGCATAGTTTCTCTCAGAACTGGGAGTCAGTATCATTTATGACCCAGGGCAAGTATGATATCCCTCTGGGTATGTGCGGCTTCACTTTCATTCCCCGTCCCTATTATCTCATCGAAAAGGCTATCAAGCCAGTCCTTGATACACTGGCCGTGATCGATACGACCACTGTAGTTCCAGATAAGGAAGCTGCCCGCAAGGTTTATGTAAGCAATCCTGCCTGGGTAAAGTACCAGGCTGCAAGTGCACTGGGTGGAGCAGATAGTTTTGAACGGATACGCCTGTTCTATAGCCATGCCAGCGAAACCTCGCAGGTAATAGTAGAGCACGATGCCAATGGCCAGAGGGAGTACAAGCTCCAGCCTGGCAACGAGTTGCAAGTACTGGATATCAGCGCGGAGACTCCTGTCAAGAGCATCTATCTGGAGTTTGACCCCTACGACCCAATCCGGGTCTATGGAGTCTCATTTGATGCAAGCACAGGCACTTATGTGGATAGCTTCACGATTAGAGGTTATTCTGGAATGTATTTTGAACGGATATCGGCTCAGCTTTTGAAATCGTTTCAAAAAGCGCTGGATTACGATCTGATTATCCTGCACTATGGCGAAAACGTATCTCATCACAGTGTAACGGATTACAGTTATTATCACAGAGGAATGACTACTACCATAGCCCACATCCGGGAGGCAATCCCCAAGATCCCGATTCTTCTGATCAGTGCGCATGGCAGAAGCATCAAGCAAAACGGCAATTACGTTACTTCTCCTGATATTCCGCTTTTGGTGGAGACGCAAGCCAGAATTGCCCAGGATACGGATTCTGCCTTTTGGAATCTATATGAGGCAATGGGGGGCCAGGATGCAATGGTAGATTATGTCCAGAGGGGTTTTGCCCAGCGTGACTACACTCATTTTACCAGGAGTGGGGCAGAACATATCGGCAAAATGCTCTTTACCTTGATCCAGGATGCAAAGTGATGTATAGAGACATTCTGGTGCTACTCGTTCTCCTTGTCTGCTGTGGCTTGCTGCTTTCACTTTCTTTGGGGGCAAGGAGCAAAGTGGTAAACGATCCCATCCTGGTGGAGGATGAGTATCCAGAGGAGATCGACAGCCTGGAAGAATTTATCCAAAGCTATTACCTTCTGCTGGACAGCACGGATTATCTGAGTCGCTTCAAGATCATTGATCATGAGAAGAACGTGGTTTCAGACCCCAGCAAGTCCCTGGACGAATTTTATCATAAGCTATTGGAGCTGAGGAACGGCGTGCGGGACAGAGTGAGTATCTTCCAGATCGGGGATTCTCATATCCAATCTGGCTATTTCTCTGGAACTGCCAGAACATCCCTGCAAAAGTACTATGGCAATGCGGGGCGGGGCCTCGTCTTTCCCTGGCGTCTGGCCGGGACAAACCAGCCTGATGACATCAGGATCAGCTCTACGACCTCCTGGAATCGCACCAATAGCGAGAAAGGGATCTGCGGATACGGCCTCTGGACCAAGATGGCAGGAAGCCTGAGTATCCGGACGAATAATTTCTTTGGGCTGGACAATAGCTACAACAAGATCACGCTGATTACCAAGGAGAAAGAGAACACATACGACTGGCGCATGAATGACTTTCTGGAAGTGCCATATATAGAGATTCAAGGTTTTGCCGATCAGGCTATTTATCAGTTGCAGTGGAATACGCCTGTGCGCGAGGTAGAGCTGCAGTTTCGCTCGGCAGACCCCACCGATATTGCCAATCTCTATGGCATCATCCTGGAACAGAATGTGCCGGGCTTGCTATACCACTCCATGGGGGTCAACGGTGCTACTTTTGGGAAGTTCTCAGCTATCGACGACTTTTTTGCCCAGATAAAGCTGCTAAACCCGGATCTGATCGTGATCTCTCTGGGGACAAATGATGCTCAGGGACGCTACAATAATACGCATTTTCAAAATCAACTCAAGCAGTTCATGGCTCAATTGAGACAGAACGAAGCTACTGTGCCAGTTATCTTTACCCTGCCTCCGGATTCCAATAAGGGCGGAAAGCACAATGCCGATCTGGAGAAAATTGAGCGGGAACTGATAGCCTTTGCCGGGGAGAATAACTGCTCGTGGTGGGATCTTCCGGATGTGATGGGGGGCAAGAACTCGATTCAAGCCTGGCGCACACAAGGGCTGGCAGCCAGTCATCTCTTGCACTTTACGCCCAAGGGCTATATGCTGCATGGGCATCTGTTTTACCAGGCCCTCATCAAGGGTTACAAAGACTATGCGGAATCAAAGAGGTAGCTCGTGCCTTTGTTAGAGAGTATCCTGGCGTCCTTGACCTATAATCCGGCAAATCCGCTGCTCTTCAATAGTGTTTTCTTCCTGTTCTTTTTCACCGCTCTGGTTCTAATCTATCCGCTGGTGGCCGATAGGATCAAGGTCCGCACCTGGTATCTGCTGATCGCTTCTCTGTATTTCTACTATAAGACCAGTGGTAGCTTTGTGTTGCTATTGGTGCTTACCTCTGCTGTAAACTATGGGATCGGGGCCTTGATATACAGGAGTAAGACATCCAAAGCCAGAGCCTCACTCCTGATCCTGTCGCTGGTCTGGAACTTGGGGTCTTTGGCCTACTTCAAATATACGAATTTCATCATCGATACGATAAATCAGATCGGTGGGGGAAGCCTGCCTCTGATGGACATCTTCCTGCCCGTAGGAATCTCGTTTTTTACCTTCCAAACCATGAGTTATACCCTGGACATCTACTTTGGGAAGCTGAAACCTCTGAGCAGTTTCTTCGATTTTTGCTTCTTTGTCTCATTCTTCCCACAGCTGGTGGCGGGGCCGATTGTACGTGCCTCGTGGTTCATTCCCCAGATTCATAAAAAGCTCAGTCTGGATCAGGATACAATGGCCAAGGCACTGGTTTTGATCTTCTCCGGGCTGATCAAAAAGGGCGTGATAGCAGATTATATCAGCACGAACTTTGTGGATAGAGTGTTCGACGCTCCAGCTCTCTTTTCGGGGCTGGAAAACCTGATTGCTGTTTATGGCTATGGACTCCAGATCTATTGCGACTTCAGCGGATATTCTGATATCGCGATTGGCCTGGCGGCGCTATTGGGATTTCAGTTACCTGCGAACTTTCTCACGCCTTATCGGGCTTCCAGTATCACCGAATTCTGGCGCAGATGGCACATCTCGCTATCCACCTGGCTTCGGGACTACCTCTATATCCCTCTGGGGGGCAATAGGAAGGGTACCTGGCGTCAGTATCTGAACCTGATGATTACCATGGTTTTGGGTGGACTCTGGCATGGGGCGAGCTGGAACTTTGTCTTCTGGGGGTTTATGCACGGACTGGGGCTGGCCTTTGACAAGCTATGGCTGTCTCTCAAGCTGTCTCAGACGAGGGTTATGAAGGTGCTGGGGACTATCGTCACGTTCCATTTTGTCAGCTTTTGTTGGATTTTCTTTAGAAGCAGGAGCTTTGATAATTCGTGGCTGATCCTCTCCAGAATCTTTACAGAATTTAAGGCACCACTGTTTTGGCAATGGGTGCAGGGCTATAGATTGGTGGGCATCCTCATCGTTTTGGGTTATATATTTCATTGGTTGCCGGATCTACTCGAGCGGAGATTTGAGCGCGGTCTCACGAGAGTTCCGATCCTGGCGCAGTCGCTTGTGCTGGCTATCGTAGTCTGGGTGCTTTTCCAGGCTCGTTCTTCAGATATTCAGCCCTTTATTTACTTTCAGTTTTAGTAGTCTTTGCAAGATAAGGAGTTAGGATGCAGAAAGTTTTTGTTCTTGGCCACAAAAATCCTGATACCGATGCGGTTTGTGCTCCCTTTTGTTATGCCTGGCTGAAGAATGCCATTGATAAATCTAAAACCTACGTAGCCGGAGTTTTGGGTAATATCAATCCCCAAACCAGGTTCATCTTCGATACTATGGGTATGGCCGTGCCAGATTTGATCCGCGACGTTTATCCCAAAGCGGAGGACGTGATGCTGAAGGATCTGATAACCGTGCAGGAAACTGATCCCATAGGGCTGGCAACACAACTGATCGATCAACGCAAGGTGCGAACCATTCCGCTGGTTAATATTGAGGGAGAGTATCGGGGACTGGTGACCATGCTCGAGCTGGCAAATTACTTTATGCCAAAGCATTACGAGAGCAGGCCGCTGTACAATCTGCGTCCCGATAATTTTGCCAGAGTCCTACCTGGCAGCTACCTGAAGAAGGGGAGCGATATCGATATCGAAGCTCCGCTTATGGTGGGAGCCATGGCCTTTGATACCTTTATCAAACGTCTAAACGAGAGTATGGAGATGCTGGGCTCGATCCTTCCTGTTATGATTGTGGGAAACCGGCCGGATATCATATCTTACTCGCTGAAGCAGAAGTTTCCCGTTTTGATCCTGACGGGTATGAGTCCCGAAGAATGTCTGGCTCTGGATACGGGCAATTTTGATGGTTGGATCTATGTATCCGATGTGGATACTGCAGAGACCATCCGCATCCTGCGTACGAGCATTCCGGCCAAAGCAATAGCGCACAAAGATTTACCTACTATCTTGCCTGGTGCATATCTCCACGATGTAAAAAAGATCCTGATGAATCTGGATCATCACGGAGTGGCCGTGGTTCAGGATGGAATACTCAAGGGGCTGATCACAAGTTCTTGCCTCATCGATCCACCCAAACAGCAGGTGATAATGGTCGATCACAACGAACTGGGGCAATCTGCAGAAGGCATGGAAAGTGCAGAGATAATAGAGATAATCGATCATCATAGATTGGGCTCGATTCGCACTGTGAAGCCTATCTATGTGTATGCCAGACCTCTGGGTAGCTCCTGCACTCTGGTCTACCAGCACTTTCAGATGAACAACATAGAGCCGACTCCCCAGATTGCAGGGTTGCTGCTCTCCGGGATTCTTACGGACACTGTAATTCTCAGGTCACCCACCACCACTTATGAGGACATTCTGGCTGCCGAAGTACTTGCCAAAATTGCGAAACTGGATATCAATCAATGGGGTAAGGAGATCTTTAGCCATGCGGCATCACTGGCTGGAAGCGATCCCGATGAAGCCATCGAGGCAGATTTCAAGATCTATCAGGAATACGGATTCAAGATCGGAATAGCCCAGATGGAAGTGATCACTCTCAACGACAAAAAGGAGTATCAGGATACCTATCTGGCAGCGGTGGAACGGGCACGTAAAAAGCACTTCCTGGATTGGGCCATGCTGCTCGTTACTGATATTATCAACGAGAAGAGTATTCTGCTAGCTTCGGATTTCCCCGCCTCCAGCGATGTCTTGATCTACAAGAGGACTGAAGATGGAGTTTACTATCTTCCTGGAGTACTTTCCCGTAAAAAACAGCTCCTCCCAGAGATTCTCCGGGTACTGGAAGTGCTATCTCGCAGTTGACGGCCTTTACTTTCAGTTAGAGTCAGTAAAGTCTATTACCTCACCGCCGGGGATGAGCTTGATCTTGCCGCCATCGTTTATATCCCGGCAGGGTCCAGCTTCGATTTCGGCGCTGTCTGTGTAACCTCTTTGCTCCCAATATCCGGGATAATAGCGGTCCAAAAGCTCAATCTTTACAATTGACTTGGCAGATTTATAGCCCCACAGATAGGGGATAAAGGCGCGCAAAGGCCCGCCGTAATCTTCACTGAGGTCTTCTCCGTCAAACTCCCAGGCCACAAGAGACTTTTCTTTTTGGGCTATATCCAGAGGGATGGAGGTATCATAGATCAGGCCATAAGACCAGAAGCGAATGTATCTTACGCTGGGGGAGGGGTTTGCCAGCTCGATCAGCTCTGCCAGTGAGATTCCGCCCCAATCACCCAGAACCGACCATCTGGTGACGCTGGTGAGTCTGCCGTTTACCACTGTCTTCGGCATTTGCAGCAGCTCTGCCATGGAGTAGATCTTGGGATTTTTGCAGTTTCCACAAATCTCCAGCTTCCAGCTTGCCTTATCCAGCTTGCCTGGGTGTCCTTCTGCCCAGAAAATGGGGGTGTCCATCTGTGCCAGTTTATGCATGATGATTCTCCTTGATAAAAAGGTTTTCGATGATGTCGGAGGGGATGATTCCAGGAGTGGAACGGATCTTAGCGATTCGCTCGGCAGTGGAGCCCATGAGGTATGAAGCATTGATAGCCGCTGTATCCAGTGGCATTTTTTGAGCTGTAAAAGAGACAATTATCCCGCTGAGGACATCTCCGCTACCGCCGGTTGCCAATCCGTCATTTCCAGCTATTGAGAACACTGTCTGATCTTCATCCATATAGATCGTAGTAAAGCTTTTCAAGAGGACTTTCGCTTTGTACAAGCTCACGAAAGCTTGCAAGCAGCCAATCTGGTCTGCCTCGAAAGCAGGTTTATCCAGCTCCGCAATCCGGATGAACTCACCCACATGGGGGGTGATCAGGACATTGGGTTTTGCCAGATGCACTTTGAGCTCGGGGACTTGGGAGATCAGGGTAATGGCATCCGCATCCAGAATCAATGGGATTTCCAGCTTTTGCAGGCAGGCTCTCAGGACAGATTCGGCGTATTCATCGGTGCCCAATCCAGGGCCGATCAGGACGCTGCTGGCTCTCTCCAGTTGCTGGAGCAGGGCATCAGTATCCGCTTCTTTGGCATTTTCTGCGCTGGCAATCTGAGTGCAGAGGATCTCTGGGATTACAGTGTCGTAATAGCCTTTGAGCTCGGGTCTGTGCATCAGAAATACATATCCTGCTCCGGAGCGAAGAGCCGCTTTGGAGCTGAGGAGAGCTGCCCCAGTGTAGCCCGGGGAACCGGCTATGATAAATGCTCTTCCATAATCAGATTTATGGTAGAATGGGCTTCGGGCAGGGGTTTGGTGGGACTCGGGGAAGAGCACCCTACCACATTTGAGACTTTCGAAATACTCCGGTGGGATGCCTATCTTGACTACATGGCACTCACCGCTGAATTCTCTTCCTCGTTGGATCAGATGGCCATACTTCAGGGCTTCGATGCTGAGCGTGAGATTGGCTCTGAAGGCATTGCTGGCATTGCCAGTATCGCTGCAAAGGCCGGAGGGGATATCTATGGCTACCCGGAAAGCATTAATCGAATTCAAGCTTTTGATGACAGCGCTGTGAAGCTCGTCCAGTTCTCCATGGAAACCTATCCCATAGATGGCGTCGATGATGAGCGATATCTTAGCTGTATAGGGGTTTAGGAGATCGAGATCGCGGAGTGTTTTCAGGTGGATTATGCCCAGCCCTCTTTGTATGATTCGATCATAATTTGCCTTGTTTTCCGGGCTCTGCTCTGCATCCCCTACACTGATTATGATTACTTTTACTCCGTGAGACTGTAGCAGCCTGGCTATCACGTAACCATCGCCGCCGTTGTTACCATTTCCGCAGGCAATGGCAGCAGTTCCACCTGTGTGTTGCTGGCAGCTTTTCAGAATCTCTTCCACGCAAGCGGTGCCTGCATTTTCCATCAAAATTAGAGGTGGAATGCCATGCTCTTTGATTGTCCTGTTGTCCAGATCTCGCATCTGAGATTTTGTGATTACCCGGTTCATTTATTGTGCCCCCTTTGTTTCGGCATGGAGTTTGATTTCGAAGGTAGTCCCTTCGTTTATAGTACTTTCCAATACTCTGATTTGCCCGTGATGATACTCTTCGATAATTCTCTTGGCCAGGCTGAGTCCCAGACCCCAGCCTCGGGTCTTGGTAGTCACGCCGGGTTCGAAGATTAGCTTCCATTGCGAACGTGGGATACCTTTTCCATCGTCACGGATGTGGAGATAGATCCAGCTTTCCTTTTTGGTGGCTGTGAGGATGATGTTGCCTCCCTTTTTACTCATGGCGTCCACACAGTTCTTGATCAGGTTTTCCAGCGTCCACTTGAAGAGCTCGACATCCAGCATTACTGATTCACCAGAAATTTTGCTGATCAGATGGATGTCTATCCTCGAGCCCAGATGGGGCATACGCTTGCTAAAGTAATCAACTACTTCGGTTAGCAAACTGTGTAGATCGTGGGGAACCAGCTTGGTTACGGAGCCCACTTTGCCAAAGCGGGAGGCTATGTTTCGCAGGTGCTCAAGATCGGTGGTCATATAATTGATTATATTGTTAAACTCATCTTTGGTCTTGAACCCGTCTGGGTGTTCCTTGAGGTAATCTATCCATCCCATTAGAGATGTGATCGGAGTACCGAACTGGTGGGCGGTTTCTTTGGCGAGTCCGATCCAGAGAGTATCTTTCTCCGTGCGTTTCAGGAGGAGCAACCCGTAGCTGCCCAGGAGCACCAGCATCAGGGCTATGATCAGCTCCAGCATCACAAAATAGCGGATATAGGAGAGGGATTGAGAGGAGGTAAAGTAGATGAACCCAAGGCTATCTGCCTCATTTGAGAGAGGTACTTCGGTCATGCTGGCTGTTTTTAGCCGGAGAATGTTCTTATCTTCTTCAGAGATCAGGCGATAGATGCTATCCTCAGAGATATCCACATTCCGCCAGAAGAGCGGGGTTTTGTAACGGTCGGTAACGATCACAGAGTAGTCGATTTTCTTGATGAAATCCTCAAAGGACACGGGTTTTTCGTAATAGGCATACCCGGTGAGGATTCCTCTGTCGATTAGCTTGGTCTGGATCATCTTATCTTTGAGCCTGATGATTCTGCGTTGCGAATCAGGAGAAAGCTCACTAAAGGTAGAATCGGTGGAAACGCCAATGTTGTTCCAGACTGCAGGCTCTGAGAATTCGTCGGTTATGATGATGGGGATGGGGTTTTTCTGCATGAATTCAGTGCTGATATAATCCCATAGCTCCTGTTGGAATCTGCGTTTTGTGGCAAACTGGATATAGTTCGTAATGATCTCGGTGAGGAGCTGAGTATTCTTCTCGGACTCCTGGAGATAGGTTTCGGTATAGGCAATGTACTGGGCGAAAAGGCGGGGAACATATTCCTGCTCGCGCTTGGCGTTTTGGATCAGGATCTGGGTATAGACAGCAAAGAACAGAAAGATGATCAGGCTGCTGAAGATTATGTAGAGTCTGAGGCTGTTAAACCTGTTTACGTTCTTTCGCGAGATCCCAGATTGAGTCGAGTTCTTCGAGGCTTGCTTCATGAATATCCTTCCCAGATTGGGTATAATGGTCTTCGATGAAATTGAAGCGGCTGCTAAACTTCCTTGTGGTGGCTTTTAAAGCTGCTTCAGCATCTATGTGAAGTTTGCGGGAGAGATTGACGATGGTAAAGAGCAGATCTCCCACTTCCTCGTATATCTTTGCTCCGTCATTCAGGGTCAGCGCTTCCCGGAGCTCGGCTTCTTCTTCCTTGAGCTTTGCCCAGATCGGAGAGAGATCCTGCCAGTCAAAGCCAACAGAGGCTGCCTTTTCCTGAGTTCGTTGAGCATGAATCAAAGCTGGCATGGATCCAGGGATACCTTCCAATACGGATTTTCTCTCTTTCTTCTCTTTCTTTTTGATTCTTTCCCAGTTCATCTTTACTGCTTCTGCATCTTCCACACTGAGATCCTGAAAGACGTGAGGGTGTCGCCTTACCAGTTTATCGGCAATCCCGATCAGGACATCGCGGATGCTAAAGCTCCCCTCTTCATAGGCAATCTGAGCCTGAAAAACTATGTGCAGAAGAAGATCACCCAGTTCTTCCTGCAGGGACTCCACGTCCCCATCCTCAATGGCTTCCACAGCCTCATAGAGCTCTTCAATAAAGTTTGGCACCAGAGATTGAGGTGTTTGTTTTACATCCCAGGGGCAACCGCAGACGGGATCCCTCAATTGGCTGATGATATCTACGAGTTTTTGAAATTCTTGCATTTTTATAATCCTTGTGGAGTATCGAGGTCTTTGTTTTGGAGTGGAAGTTTGGTAAGGCAAATGGCGTTTACGGCTGCAAAATAAATCCAGACAAAATAGTCGGAGCGGATGGAGCTGGGTAAAATGCTGGCAGGAATAAACAGGATCAAAGAGCTAAGGTACATCAGATACAGATAGCGTTTGCGATCCTCTGTATGTTTATACAGCAGGTACAATTTGTAAAGCCACCACAAGTATAGTGTTAAGAATCCACCCAAAACCAAGATTCCCCAGTTGCCCAGGAGTTCCATCAGATAGTTGTGTGGATTTGTAATCCAGGCTGTACGGAAGAGCCTTTCTGCATGCATGGCATTCTCATAGTTTCCACCTCCCACTCCCATCAGACCGGTGCTGAAAGCGATGTCTATGGATTCGTAGAGCAATTGGGTGCGGATCTTAATGGAGCTCATGTGAATGGATTCTGTATCTCCACCTATGGTCTGGGTCTGATGCAATAGCATATCGATCATAAGGTCTATCTGGGGTTGAAACACTAGATAAGTAGCCCCACCTACAAAGATTAAGATCAAGATTAAAGCGAGTTTTAACTTAAAGCTCATATGCCATAAGAAGTAGTAGCCAAATAGGCCGAAGTATGACAGCATGGCAATTCTAGCCCCCTGGATTGTAACGATCACGAAGAATCCCAAGCTTGCCAGTAGTGCTAGTACTCCATGCCAGGCCTTGTCAGTGAGCTTGGAAATAAAGAGGAGGAAGGGAGTAAACATCAAAAAGTAGGCTGCTGTCATGTTTTCGCTAAAGAACGGGCCAGTAGGCATGAAGTGGATCTTTTGATAAAAGCGAGACACTGGCAGATGTTGCCAGGTGATCAACTCATAAATGCAAGTGATCAGGTACAGTCCGAGAATACAAATCAGAAACCAGTGGAATCTGTGTAGCAACGCATCAATGCGGAAGAGATTGGAGTATATGAGAAACAATGCTCCATACAATACAATCACTGCAATGTGCACATAGACGTGATGCGGATCCTGAGCCCAAAAGAGGGTGATGGTGTTGTATGAAAACCAAAATGCTAGAAAGGATAAGGGCAGGAGGTTGTAACTCCCCACCAGTTTGGTACGAGGATTGATGATGAAATACACCAAACAAAGTGCCAGAACCAATCCCATCCGGACGAGGGCAAAGCTCTTCAGTACCGGATAGAACTCTATGACTGCCAACACAACCAGCAGCAGAATGAGCCAGTGCTTTGGCTTCAGGTAATCAAACATCATTTATCAGAGGTCAGTTTTTGCTTTTCCAAATCTTAGGGCCTGGATTATCTTCTGAACCTGCTCGCGATGCGCCAACAGTACATTTTCTTGAAACAGTGCTACTACACAAGCCAGTAAGAAGGCTGCAAATGTCACGCTGACTACTATCATGCCACGTTTGGGGCGGGATCGCAGACCTGCCAGCACAGGCTTGTCTATGATCTCAAAACTGGGCATATCGCGCAGTTCATCCAGCTTAGCCACTTCGTATTGGGGGTAGATGTATTCGAACACTTTCTTCTGTATCTCTGCATTGAGACGCAGCAAGGCAAACTGCATGGAGAGCTCTGGAATCTGATCTATAGGCAGTATGTAATCCGGGACCATATCAGATTTCTTGCTCTCAAAGTCTTTGATTCTATCTGCTAGAATATTTCTCTTGGCTTCCAAGTCTTGCACCACGGGGGAGGCAGAAGAATACTGGTTCTTTGCCAGTTCATACTCGATATCGGCTTTGAAAAAACCTGCTATGCTTTCGCTGTAAAGGTTGATCAGGGACAAGGTTTGTTGATCCAGGGCGATGGCATTGTGCTTGATCTGAAAATCACGAATGGCGACGGCAAGAGAATCTATCTCCTGAGTCAAGCTCTGTACACGACCTTCCAGGAACTCTCGTTGCAAGCGGCTTTTGCTCACTCTACTATAGCGAATATAGTTTTGCAACTGCTCTAGATAGTACTCTGCGATTTGCTTGGAAAACTCTTTGTCTTTGGTTTCTATGACGATGTAAACCAGGCCGCTTTCCTGATCATAGCGAAGTCTGGCGACCCTTGAAGACAATCTCTTGATCGCCTCTTCCCTTGCTATGTCTTCAGGCAGATTTTGCAGTTCAAAGTATGAGATCAGATCAAACTCGTCCACTATCTGATCCCTGAATGTTCTGCTCTGCATGGTAGAGATGAATTTTATTGCAACTTCATATTTCTGAGTTTTCACAAATCCACCTGTGAACATCCCCATCAAATCGGAGCTGAAACTGCTCATCGATCCAGATTCTGTCACAGGATTGATAACTGTACTGGAAATCCAATACTTAGGCGTCACCAGAGCATAAACAATAGCAGCAACGGCAAAGACAGTTGTAATAGAAATCACGAGAGTTTTTCTCTTTGCTATTATGTAGATGAGGTCGAGAAGACCCATTTCCTTGTTCATAATCACCACTTTTCCTATATTATTACGAGCGTGTCAATACCATACAAGACATATATTTGTCAATTGCAAATTGCATAAAGAGGATGAGGTGCTATATCATATCATTCTATCGTAGAGGCAGATGCAAGCTGGTGGGCATAATTTATGTTTTCCAGAATTGCAGGATCATCCACGTTCAGGTCGATCTTGGGAAGTACAGAAGCCCTGATGATACCGGAGAGTCCATCACTGCCTTGATAGCAAAAAATATCCAAAACCGCAGGGATGATGATGGGGTGCCCCCGTCTGGATCCGAAACAAGGCCTGATGATGGAGCCAGGACTACCCTTATGTGCTGTAGCCAGTTCTCGGACGGTGCTGGCTGCAACTGTTGGATGATCTACCGGAAACACTATGTAAGCAGATGGGTTCTTGTGTTTCAGTTCACTCACAGCCAGGCGGAGACTAGCCAGCATATCAGGAGTGGAGGGATCCTGGGCTATAAAGACATCCTCGATTCCGGAAGCTTTTAGAGTGTCTAGAATGTTATCCAGAAAAGACTTACCGCGGTAAAGGGCGTCTGCTTTTGGAAGTCCAAAACGACGTCCCTTGCCCGCGGCAAGAACAATTGCAATCAGGTTAGGCCAGGGCGTTGAATTCTGCAATAGCTCTGTCCAGTTCCTCGAGGTTCTCCTCGAAAGTTTCGTTCCAATACTCGGGATCCCATTGCCGGAGAATCTCTTCGTAGGTCTTGCCCTGTTGCTCTACCCAGGTATAATACTTGAGGTTATGAATCCGCTTTCTATCCTGGTAGCTCAGCTCCAGGAAGCTATCTATCTGCTGGGCCCGCAGACAACCTTCAAAATCCAAAGCTGCTTGCAGACTGCTATAGGCACCCTTTTCCACGGTTTGCTCTTCTATGCGGGATTGATACAAATCTGCCGCATCTGTGAATACAGTGATAATCACGTCGTTTTCATCATAATCAAAGTACTTGGCTTGTTTGATGGCAGCCAGCAAGTTACAGATACTGGAAATACCCAGAAGTGAGAGCTGAGCAGCCAGATCTTGTTCTATGCCATTATCCATCAGATATTTCAGGCCAGCCTCATCGTTGAAGAGTCTCAAGAGCCGCATGCAGTCTTCATCACGGATGGCAGCAACGGCATCCGTGTTCCGTACGTTATGTACCCAGGGGATATGCTTGTCTCCAATACCCTCGATGCGGTGCCCACCAAAGCCATTGTTCAGGAGAGTGGGGCATTCATAGGCTTCGGTAGCGGTAGTCTTGAGCAGGGGGAAGTACTTTTTGAGGAAGTCACCAGCAGCAATTGTTCCTGCCGAACCAGTGGCAGAGACATATCCGCTGAGCCTGCTCTTATCTGTTTTGACTTCATTGTACACTTCGAGCATGGCATTCCCGGAGACGTGATAGTGGAAAAAGGGATTGCCAAATTCGTCAAACTGGTTCAGGATCAAGTACTGAGGATCAGGCCGCAGTTCGTGGCATTTGTCGTAAATCTCTTTCACGTTGGATTCACAGCCAGGAGTGGCGATTACTTCCGAGCCAATGCTCTTCAGCCAGGTGAAGCGTTCGGAAGACATCTCCTCGGGCAGGATAGCCACGGCATGACAAGCCAGCAGAGCACAATCGAAAGCACCGCCCCTGCAGTAGTTACCCGTGGAGGGCCACACTGCTTTATGAAACTCTGGGTCAAATTCTCCACTTACCAGCCGCGGAGCCAGGCATCCATAAGCCGCGCCGACTTTATGTGCACCCGTTGGGAAGTACTTGCCCACCAGGCCAATGATTCTGGCTTTTACGCCACTGATTTCAGGCGGAATCTCAATGAAGTTTGGCTTTCCAAAGAGTCCGCTTTCTATGTCGTTTTTCCAGGTAATCCTAAATAGGTTGAGGGGATTGATGTCCCACAATCCGATATCTTTGAGCTGTGCCTTGATATCGTCTGGGATCAGCTCTGGATGCATCATCTGTTTGATAGTGGGCAAGATAATCCCCCGTTCTTTACAGCGGATTGCATTCTTCTTTGCCACAATCGGGTCAACTTTCGTTATCAGTTTTGGCATGTTTTATTCTCCGTTTCTTATTCTCTTATAGGGTTCGGATGATGTAAGATGCAAGCCTCAAAGGAATGATCTCAGCATCTCGGAAGCGAGATTCACTTTGGCATTGAAGATCATGGAGGCGATGACGAAAGGTTTGAATCCTGCCTCCTGATAGGTATGCAAGCGGTAGCGTTCGAAGACGCTTTTTGCCACTTCGCCCTTCTCGCAAGAAATCCCGCTGATGTCGGCAGGTAGACAATGCTCGTAAAGTGCATTCCCATCGCGAGTAAGCTTCATCATCGCTTCGGTGCATTCCCAATCTGTATGATTGGCATTTTCAGCAAGACAATGCTTCTCCAGTTCCTTGAGAGCAGGAGCATTGCCAGCTTTGAGCAGGCGGGTACGCTCTTGCATCACGGCCATGGGAGCCCAGGACTTGGGATACACAATATCCGCATCTTTAAAGGCTTCTTCCATCGAGTGTGATACACAGAAGGAGCCTCCGCTGGCCACGGCGAAATTCTGCGCTGAATGGATTGTATCGGGCTGCAGATCGTAGCCTTCAGGATGCGCCAGTACCACATTCATCCCAAAACGAGTCATCAGGTTGATCACTCCCTGGGGGACAGACAAGGGCTTGCCATAGCTGGGTGAATAGGCCCAACTCATCGCTATCTTTTTACCGCGTAACTGATCCAGGCCACCAAAGTAGTCCTTTAGCTTCAGTAAATCTGCCAGAGACTGGGTGGGATGGTCCAGATCGCATTGGAGGTTTACCAGCGTAGGTCTCTGGGCCAATACACCATTGTTATGACCTTCGGATACGGCATCGGCCACTTCTTTCATATATGTATGCCCCTCGCCGGGATACATATCGTCGCGGATGCCAATTACCTCGGTGAGAAAGGAGATCATATTCGCCGTCTCGCGAACAGTCTCACCATGGGCAATCTGGGATTTTACCTCATCCAGCTCCGAGAGTGCCAGGCCCAAAGCATTGACAGCAGAGGCAAAGCTAAATCTGGTGCGAGTGGAATTGTCCCTGAAAATGGAGATCGCCAGCCCATAATCAAAGATCTTGAAGGGCTTTTTGTCCCTGTGAAGCAATTGTAAAATCTCGGCAACGAGCATTACCGCTTTGAGGTCGTCGTTGCTTACATCCCATGTAAGTAAGAAGTCACGATTGAAGAGATCGGTCTTGAGAGTTTCCAATTCCTCGATCTTGCTCATTATCAGATCTTTGTTCATAATCACCTCTGTTTTTTCGTATGTTTATTCTATTGCTTGCGCATCTTCTCTGCAGCCAGCATGACGGCATCGATAATCTGTTGGTAACCTGTGCAACGGCACAGATTGGCCTTGATTGCCTTGCGAACCTCGGCCCGGGAAGGGTCTGGATTCTCGCTCAGTAGGGCATAGGCGGAGAGTACCATCCCAGCGGTGCAGAACCCGCATTGGATGGCTCCAGCATCCATAAAGGCTTGCTGAATGGGATGAATGCCTCCCTGACCATCTGTAATGCCTTCTATTGTTAAGACAGTTTTATCTATTACATCTGTTAGCAACAGCTTGCAAGAGCGAAGAGGCTTGCCCTCCACCAGAACAGTGCAAGATCCGCATACTCCGATGTCGCACCCGATCTTGGTGCCTGTAAGTCCCAAATCTTCACGTAGCCAGGACGACAGCTTCTTGTCCAGCAAGGCTTCTTCTATATTGTATGTGACTTGATTTACGATAATCTTCATAGCTGTATCCTTATGGGTAAATCAAAATAGCGCTTTCCAGTGGCATGATAGATGGCGTTTGCCACTGCCGGAGCCATCAGTTCATTGGTCGGCTCTCCTATTCCTTTGGCTTTAGAGGGGGATGTAGGATCGGGGTTTTCAATGATGATCGCCTTCATCTCCGGCAGATCCGTGGCCCTCACCAGCCTGTAGTTATGCAGATTGGTAGGTACAATTTTCCCTTCCCGGCTCTCGCAATCTTCATAAAGGGCATAGCCCAGCCCCATTGCCATGCCACCATAGAACTGGCCTTCCACCATGGCGGGATTGATAGCTTTACCCACGTCGTGCGCCGCCACCATATTTAGCAGTGTCACCTGTGCTGTCTTGGGGTTTACTTTCAGTTCGACTGCCTGGCAGGCATATACCCAGGTAAAATAAGCGTTGCCCTGTCCAGTTTCCTCGTCCCAACTCACCTTGGGAGCCTGAAACACTCCAAAGGCATAGGGATAGACCTGGCGAGAGTAACACAAGCGGATTGCTTCGTCCCACGGCATCACCTCGTAACCCTCGTCATCATAAATGGCATTTTTCTGGAAGGTAAAGCTCCCTTCATGACCCTCCTGGTGCAAGAGCTCGATGATCTTATCACGCAGGATTTTGGCCGCGTTTACGACAGCTCCACCCCCCATTATAGTCCCCCGGGAGGCAACTGTGGTGCCTCCATCAGGAATGTTTGAAGTGGAAGGCAGGCGGTAGCGAATCCGGGCCTTATCGATCCCCAGTTCCTCTGCCGCAATCAGGATCATGGCAGTTTCGGAACCCTGGCCATTTTCATGGATTCCTGTTTCGATCAGAACTGAACCATCTGGCTGAACGTTTATGATCGCAGAATTGAAATCAACCCCTTCTGCTCCCAGGCTCATCCCGCGATAGCTAATGGCAAAGCCAATGCCGTACCACTCATCCTGCTTGGGGTCGCCTTTGCTGCATTTGACCCTTTTCTCTTTGTATTTGATCTCATTCAAGACGGTATCCATCACCTGCTTCAAGGAAACCGTGTGTGTATCCAGTACCTGGCCTGTTACGGTAGTAGAGCCCTGTCGCAGCATATTCAGATAGCGAATCTCGACCTCTGTAAGTCCCGTCTTTTCGGCTGCCATCTCGATCAATTGTTCGATCGCAAAATTTACCTGTGGCGATCCAAAGCCGCGCATTGCCCCGGAGAACACGTTATTGGTATAGACTCCATAAGTATCGCAATGCACATTCTCCACCTTGTAAGCCCCGCAGCATTGAACAGTGGATCTCCATGTGACCCATGGCGTTACAGAGCAATACGCCCCTCCATCTGCCACGATTCGTGTTTTTACAAACTGGATGATGCCATTTTTGGAGACGCCCATGCGATATTGCATCTGATATGGATGCCGCTTGTAGCTCTCCCGCAGAGACCATTCACGGCTGTAGGTGAGCTTTACCGGTCGCTTTAGCAAAAAGGCACCGAGGGCAGCTCTGGCACAGACCAGGGCTGCAGTATCGTCCTTGCCTCCAAAGCCTCCACCCATCGGAATAGTTTTGACCTCCACGTCTGCCAGGGGCAGGCCCAGAGCATTGGCCGTAAAACGTCTGGTCGAAAAGGGATGCTGCATGCTGCCATATATTTCCACCACTCCATCCGGTCTTTGAAAGGCTATCCCCGTTTCCGGTTCCAGATAGGCATGCTCGATCCTCTGAGTCGAAAAGCATTGATCGATCAGGATGTCTGATTTTGCTTCTCCACTGAAGATACTCCCTCTGCGGATGTGATGCGTATTACAGATATTGGAGCCATGCTCCGGATGCAGAAGAGGTGCATCTGGCTTCATAGCCAGTTCGGGGTCGAGCAGTGGTTCCAGAGGACGGGCCTCCAGCTTTACATATTGAGTAGCGTCTATGGCTTGCTCTCTGGTATTAGCCACGACCAGAGCGATCACATCCCCGTTGGATTTGATAACACCCTCTGCCAAAAGCGGATAGTCCTTTAGAATCTGGCCAAACTTAACCTTGCCAGGGATGTCCTCCGCCGTGAAAACTGCCACTACTCCCGGTCTTGAGAGTGCTGCCGAGCTGTCTATGGATACAATCTCTGCAAAAACGTAATCACTATATACGACAGCCGCATGCAAAAGATCCGGAAACTGCAGGTCGTCCGTATATTTTGCTTTGCCTGTCACCTTTGCATAGGCATCGTTTCGAAAAGCTTTATTGTCGCTCATCCTCCCTCCCTGAAATTCATCATTTGGGCTGGTCTTGTGCTGGTAAGCTCTCTCAATTGCTCGATCTTCAGCTTACCTGTTTCAACAAAGTGCTCGTGCAACGAAGAAAAGAGGGTTTCCATCCCGGGAATCCCGTTTGGTACTTTATCCAGATCCTGTACATATCTGTCCTTGAGTTTGTCCTCAAAAGGACAGTGGTCACTGGCGACGATATCAAAATAACCGTCCTGCAGCAGCTCCACCAGCGTGCCCCGGCTCGGCTCCGGACGGTAGGGGGGAGAGCACAGATAGCGGTGTCCCTGCTGTTCTTTGAGCCGGTCTTCATTGTAGATCAGGTAGTGGGGGGCAGTCTCGGACGTAATGCCCTGATAGTGAGACCTGGCCTCATTGATCAGGATTGCAGCTCTGGGACTGGAGACATGAACTATATGCACAGGATGCTGGTGTTTTACAGCCAGATCCAGGACTGTTTCGACAGCCTTGATCTCTGCGCTTTCAGGCCTGCGTTTGCAGTGCATATAGGGATGGGTAAAGCTATGTCGGGCAGAGGATTCTGTGACGATTGCGTCATCTTCGCAATGCACCAGGAAGCGTGTCTTGGGGAAGGCCAGCATCCACTCTTCCAGTTTTTGGTAAGAACAGTACAGCCCCGCCTCCCGATAGGTAGTATAGAACTTCAGGTCACAGCCCTCGGCGAGCAGGGGTGCCACCTCTTCATAGCTTGCCTCTACTGGCGTGAGGTGCCAGTGGACAAAGCCCTCAAAGTCTCGTGCAGCGGCAGCTTTCACCATTTCAAATTTACGTGTAAGGCTCATCCCCGGCTCTTCAGTGACGAAGGCACCGATCGCCACCACACCTGCCTTGCGTGCCAGTTCCGAGAGCTTCCGGAAGCTGTGTGCCAGTTCCAGCCCCCCAATCCGCTCACCCACATGCACGTGAAAATCACAGATCTTGAGCTCTTCAGATGCGTACAGCATTGATATCCTTCAAGCCATGTCCTGTCACCAGGAGCACTACATTCTCGGCTATGGTGATCCATCCCTTTTGCCTGGCTCTTTTTACTGCTGCCAGGCTTGAGGCAGAAGATGGCTCGGCAAAGACGCCGGAACCTGAGGCCAGTTCTCTTTGGGCAAGGCGGATCTCTTCGTCGCTTACGCGGATGCATTTGCCTCTTGTCTCGTAGATGGCATGCACTGCCCAATGGGCATTGCTGGGCGTCTTCACAGAGATGGAATCGGCAATGGTATCAGGAGCTATGGCATCGCTATATACACCGCTCTCCCAATAGGATGAGATCGCATCGGAGGTCTCGTTTTGGGCACAGAGCATGCGTGGCAACCGCTCTATCAATCCTAGCCTCAGCAGATCCAGGAAGGCCTTGTAAACACCGCTGAGGATCACTCCATCACCTGTCGGAACCACTATCCAATCTGGAACCCGATTTCCCATTTGCCGGAATACTTCCAGTCCCACGGTTTTTTTCCCCTCGATCGTATAGGGGTGGTAGCCAGTATTGCGGTTTAGCACCTGATCCGAATCTGAATACTGCAAGGCTTCGGCAAAGGCATCATCATACGTGCCTTTTACCTTGTGCAGTTCTGCTCCATGGATGATGATCTGTGTCAGCTTGGCCAGAGGTGCTTTTTCGGGCGTGAAGATCACGGCTTTGATACCCGCGGCAGCGCAGATAGCAGCCAGAGAACAGGCAGCATTACCTGTGGAGGCGCAGACTATCTCCTTGATCCCCAGCCTTCTGGCTTCGGCAACCATGAGATGTGAGGCTCTGTCTTTGAGCGAACCGGAGAGGCTCACTCCATCGAATTTGATATACACTCCCGCCAAATCCAGGTTTTTTGCCAAACTTTTGTCAATAAAGAAGGGCGTGTTACCGATCGGAAGATCCGGGTAGTAATTGCGCTCCACAGGAGAGAGTAAAGCCTCAAGATCGGCTCCCCGGCTGTATTCTTCAAAGATCTTGTCGTAATGGTAGAGTACTTCCAGAACTCCGCTCAGTGGCATCCCTGGCTTGTAATCCCGGGAGCAGTCCGGGCAGAGATACCTTACCTCATCTGGGGCATAGCTCTTACCGCAGTCTGTACAGCGCAGATGGGAGAGATAGTTCATATCTTCCCCAGGGCGTAGATCAGCCCTGCATAAAAGGCAGCAGCAGCACTGAGGTGTTCCACGGGGCATGCCTCATTGGGGGCATGAGCGTAGATCTCGTTACCCGGCCCGAGCCCGATGCAGGGGATATTGTGCATTCCGCAGATGGCTACTCCATTGGTGCTAAAGGTCCATTTATCCACATGTGGTGCCTTCTCAAAAAGATGGGTATAGGCTTCCTCGGCCGTGAGAACGTAGATAGAATCCGGCTCCGTGACCCAGGTGGGGTAGTATTTCTGAGTGGGATAAACCAGCCCGGTATAGGCTTCTTCGGCATAGGTGAGTACTTCCACTTCGGCTTCTGGATGTCCGGCCAGACGGCAGGCTTCCTGTACTTCTGCTACTGCAGTTTCCAAAGTTTCGCCCAGGGTGAGGCGACGATCCAGGGCTATGCTGGCAGAATCCGGCACTGCGCACTGCGAAGGACCCGTAAAGAAAACCTGGCTCACGCAGACGCTACCCTTGCCCAGGAAAGGATCAAAGTGCAATCTCTCGTGGAGCTTTTCTATCTCCAGAGCGATTCGGCTGATCTTGTAGATAGCGTTGTCCCCCCGCTCTGGGGCAGAGCCATGGCAGGAGAGGCCTTTTACGTGCACCATCATCTCCATGCGTCCCCGATGCCCGCGATAGATATTGAGATTTGTCGGCTCAGTGATTACCACCATCTCCGGGCGGATGTTTAGCTCTTTTATAATGTATTGCCAGCAGAGACCGTCGCAATCCTCTTCCATGACAGTCCCTGTGAAGTAGATGGTGAAATCCTTTTCCAGGCCCAGCTCTTTGATGATTTTGGCAGCATAGACCATGGAGGCCATACCACCTTCCTGATCCACAGAGCCGCGGCCAAAGACCTTGCCATCTTTGATGTGGGCGTCAAAAGGATCCCGTTCCCAAAGACTGAGATCACCCGGATAGACGGTATCGATGTGGGCATCGAAGGCGATCACGCGCTTTCCAGAGCCGATTCTGCCGATTACATTGCCCAGTCCGTCAATAATCACCTCGTCAAAACCTACGGCCTCCATTTCTTGCTTGATCCGCAGCACCACTTCCTTTTCTTTGGTGGAAAAGGCCGGTATGCGGATCATGTCCATCAAAAATTCTGCCGTATCCTGCTCATAAGCTTTTGCCTTTGCTAAAATCTCTTTGTACATCTCTATCTCCTTCGGATTAAAATCTTTCCCATAGCTCTCTTGCTAGCTCTTCGGCCGTGGAAGCAATGATGTATTCATCCGGCTCGATCATCATCTGCCTGTCCCGCATCAGGATCTTGCCATTGCAGATAGTGGTATTGACAGCGGATTGTGAAATGCCATAGATGAGGTGCCCCAGCCAGGTGCCTGCATCAAGCGGCGTGGGCGTAATGTATTCCCGGATAATAATATCGGCGGCATAGCCAGGCTTCAGAATCCCGATCTTGTCGAAATATTTGTTGGCGATGGCTGGGTTGTTTACGGTGAGTGTATTGGCCAGTTCCATAAACCCCATGGAAGGGTTATCTTGCTTCAAGTGCTGTGCCCAGAGCCCCACCCGCAGTTCCTGAAGCATATTGACGGTCATGGCATCTGTGCCCAGGCCCACGCAAACGCCCAGTTCGCTCATTTTACAGATATCTGCGATGCCGACGGCGTTGTTGAGGTTGGATTGGGGATTCGTCACAATTGCAGCCCCATGCTCTGCCACTATGGACATTTCCTGAGGACTGAGGTGAACTCCATGGGCAAAGATGGATTTGGCATTGACCAGGCCGAAATCTGCAAAGCGTTGCATCACGCTCTTGCCATGGTGTTTCAGGTTGAAATCCTGATCGCTTTTGGCCTCGGCGGCATGCACGTGGATTCCGCATCCGGTTTTTTGGACGTAATCTGAGACTATGCGAAGAGTTTCATCTTCCAAAGTGAAAGCTGCATGCAGGCCAAATAGACCTTTGAGCATGGGATTCGGGCTGCTATCCAGTCCCTGAAGCCAGCGGATGTTTTCTTCGATCCCATCCCTTGAGATCTGGGCTCCATCACGATCTGATACCTCATAACAAAGGCTGGCACGGATTCCGCTCTGTCTCACGGCCTTGGCGATCATCTCCAGGGAACCGGTGACTGCGCCTGGGCTGGCGTGGTGATCAATAATCGTGGTGCAGCCCTGGCGGATAGCGTCGAAGATCGAGATCTGAGCGCTGAGATAGACGTCGTCCAGGCAGAGCTTGCGATCCAGGCGCCACCAGAGGTTTGTGAGAACCTCGTTAAAATCTTGGGAGGGAGCAGCTTTGCCCAGACCGCGAACCAGGGTGCTGTAGAAATGGTGGTGAGCGTTTATCAGGCCAGGCATGACGATGCAACCAGTGGCGTCTATGCGGTCGATACGTTGCTTGATAAGTTCGCTTTTGGGGCGGATCTGGCTGATAATGCCGTTCTCCACGAGGATTGCATGATCCTCCAAAACCGGATTCTCAGGATCAAATGTGAGGATCGTACCCTCACAGACTATATATCTATCCATGTAGCGCACCTCTTGCATAATTTATGGGAATCAAGTATTTGGGGCATTGCTT
>CAZZCS010000013.1:0-34865 GCA_964652645.1 uncultured Candidatus Cloacimonadota bacterium
TCTGAACACCCCACAGACTCGCTACGCTCCTCTGCAGGGCCCCGCGCCCCTACTATCAATATAGATAGGTCCGTGTTCTATTAAGATCCTCTTTTTCCATTTTTTCTGTGGCCTATATATTTCGTCTGGAACCAAATCTGGAATCCTCTGCCAACAAATCTATTGACATCGTCCCCACTATCGCCAATACTCGCACTGGTGCCGTCATTGCATTAGAATTACCCGTGGGAGGAAAAATGATACTCAAAGCGGTGTTCCCTGGTCAATACCTGCAGGGCCCTGGGCTCGTGAAAGAATTACCCAGACTCGTAGAGACCTTTGGCAGCAAAGCTCTGCTCCTGGCCTCAAAATCTGTGATCGCCAATATCATCCCTGGTATTGCTCCGGAGATCCGCGGCAAGGGCATCCTGGTAGAGCAATTTGGCGGTGAATGCAGCCAGAATGAATTGAAGCGAGTGGAGCAGATCATCCGCTCCCAGGGCATAGATGTGATGATCGGTATGGGCGGTGGCAAAGTAATAGATACCGCCAAGATTACCGCGGATTGGGCAGACATTCCGGTAATCGTGTTGCCCACTATCGCCTCCACAGATGCTCCCTGCAGCGGTTGCGCCGTCACTTATAGCCCTGAAGGTATTTTTGAATCCGTCCTCTTTCAAAAACGCAATCCGGCGGCAGTAATAGTGGATCTGGATATTATCACCAATTCTCCCGTTCGTTTTCTGGTCTCCGGTATGGGTGATGCCCTGGCCACATGGTTTGAAGCGCGCTCCTGCGACCGAAGCAAATCGCTCAATGAATGTGGTGGACACAGCACTCTGGCGGGACTGGGAATCGCCCGGATCTGCTATGAAACCCTGCTGAAGGATGGATATCTGGCCAAACTCGCAAACGAAGCCAATCTGATCACTCCCGCTTTTAGCCACATTGTCGAGACCAACATCCTACTCAGCGGAATCGGTTTTGAAAGCTGCGGAATAGCCAGCGCGCATGCCATTCACAATGGACTTACATCCCTTTCCGAAACCCACGGCTTTTATCACGGAGAGAAAGTCGCGTTCGGAGTTCTGGCCGGATTGCATTTGACTTCTGCCGACAGCTCGGAGATTGAAGAAGTTTACTCCTTCTGCGAGCAGATCGGCCTGCCTACCTGCCTGGCTGAGATCGGAATCCACAATACTAGCCCCGATTATCTGAGAATTGTGGCCAGCCAATCCTGCCTTCCAGGTTCGTCAATCTTCAAAGAAGCAGGCGAGATTGATGAGGAGATGGTGCTCCACGCAATCCTGATGGCGGATTCCTATGGCAGGAAGCGCAAAAATCAGGAAAGACCGGTCCATGCGTCTTTCATAGACTAAATCGGAGCTAACGGCATCCAAACAGAACGCACTAATAATATAGTCTATACTCACACATCACCCTTATGGTATGGGGACTTGCCCCATGCCCCGGTTTACAAGGTAGCACAAAATTGCATAATTATCCATAGCCTAAAGCATTGACAGCAGGGCATATCCAGCGTTTGTATCCGCGTCCTGTAAGTATATATAGAGGGATTATTTTGGGGGAGGTGTAGCTTTTGTCGATGAAAGAAGAGCCTCGATCTCTCTTGCCACGGAGCGTTGTTTGTTTTTGCTCAAACCCAGTTCCTCCAGAGTGTTGATCCCGGCCTTTAACTGGGCACAGGTGACTATCCCCTCTTGCATTAGCTTTTGGATGTTGCTTCTGGAGAGGCTGCTCAAAATGGTGATTGGAAAGATTTTGTGTGTTTCTATCAAATCTTTCAGGGCCGTGTTTTGAGGATAATCCCAGCCCAACAATTGAATTCCCTTGCACTTGGCGTACTGCATGGAATCAGGAGAAAAGCGGCCATTTGTGACCACCCAGGCCACAAAGCGAGTAGCTTGGAACTTCGCTTCCTGCTGCAGTTTCTCGGCTATATCATCCACTCTCGAGTGCACGTATAATGGCACCTGGATGCTTACACTATGGCCTTGATTTTGAGAAAACTTACATTCCATCAGGTTGTATTCCTGGTCTTTAGTGGCGATTACATCCATTTCATGGCAGATTGAAGCGCCTTCCATGATTTGCCCGACCTGCACCTCATATCCCTGCCGTCTGAACAACTCACCCACCAAGTGTTCAAATGGATAGCCACTGGGCCCCATATCAAAAATCGCCTTCTTCAGCTTGTAAAGCAGAGCCCCAGAGGTGCTAATCTGCTTGAAGAGCCGGAAGGCACGGGCATATATTTTATGCGTAGTGACCCCATCAAAGACCCAATTCTGGATGTCTGTTACAATCTCAGTAATGCATTCGGCACTGGCTCCTGCCTTTTTTAGAGAGCCCTCCAGTTTGCTGACGTCAAAAGGTTCGGTGTGACCTGAGGCTTTCTTGATGAGAACTGAGCTCGAAAGCTTTGGATCTGTCATTGCTCGCTCCTCTTAGCTTTTATCTACAAAGTAAAGAGTTTCGCTGTCACAGCCAGAAAAAACAGGCCAATCAGAACGGCAACATCCAAATATTTGACAATCCTGACTGCACTTGAGCGGGAGAATAAGCTCGGGCAAGAACTTTTTATTGACACTATTATTGACCTCGTATGCCTTGAACGACAATGAACATTTGAGGACAGCTCTTTTAATGGCTTTGGTATAACTATTGCAAGTAGAGCATGTTATCCGGCTATCAAGCTCACTCAAACCATAGGGATGGATTTATGCGTAAAAAATGGAAGATCATAATCGGGATCGTAGTAATACTCGTGATCATACTGCTGGCGGCGATGCAGTGTTCAAAGTCCAAACTCAAAAACCTGCCCACAGCTTCCACTGCAGATAGCTACACGGTTGGCTTTGGGGACATCATCTCAAAGGTGGAGATCACGGGAGAAATCCAGCCCCAGACGGTAGTCTCGATCAAATCCCGCGTTTCTGGCAAGATCGTGAAGCTCTATGTGGACGAGAACGACTACGTCCGGGAAGGCCAGATCATCGCAGATATTGAACCGGATTACAACCAGGCAAATACACTTTTCAATACTAAATCTCAGCTCCAGCGCGCAGAAATCCGTCTCCGTAATGCCATCAAAGATGAAGCCGACAAAAAGGCCCTGCTCCAGCAGGAATTCATCTCCCAGAAAGATTACGACACTGCCGTGGATGAGCTGGCCAATGCCAGGATTGAGCATAAGCAAGCCAGCGATCAGTACGAACTGATCCGGGATCTGGATACCTCGGCAAGCTATACCCACATCTATGCCACCGCCTCTGGTGTCGTGATCGAGCGCAAGATAAACGTGGGCGAGATGGTTCAATCTTCGATCAATACCTTTGGTGAGGGCACCGTGGTAATGAAAATAGCTGATCTGAACAAGATGATCGTAAAATCGAATATCAATGAGGTCGATATCGCCAAGTTTCGAACCGGGCAGGAGGCCACGATTCGTCTCGATGCGCTTCCCTACGAGGAATTCACCGGTAAGATCGTCAAGATTGCACCCATGGCCATCAGCGAAAACAACGCTAAGGTCTTCCCCGTCGAGATCAGTATCAACGCTACTGGCGACAAGGTAAAGCCGGGGATGACGGCAAACCTCAGCATTATTGGCGAATCCAAGCTAAATGTACTTGTGATCCCCATCCGAGCTGTGTTTAGTGATGACCAAAACCAGGATATCGTGTATCTGATGCCCAAAAAATCTGCAGCAGCAGACAGCCTGAAGACAGAAGCACCCGTCCGCGAACCAGTGGCTACGCCTATCCGCCTGGGGAGCAACGATCTGCAGCAGGTGGAAGTCGTCTCTGGATTGTCCGAAGGCGATGTGATCTCGTTTAAAGAGCCTAGTAAGACTGCCAGTATGCAGTTCATGATAAACTAACAGGAGTTTTAATGATAGAAGTAAAAGACCTTAGCCGTCACTTCGGCCCAATCCGAGCTGTGGATGAAGTCAGCTTTCAGATTATGCCAGGAGAGATTGTAGGTTTTTTGGGTCCCAATGGGGCAGGTAAGACTACTACCTTGAGAATGATCGTCGGATTTTTACAGCCAACCGCCGGCCAGATCACGATAAACAATAAAGACATAAACGAAGATCCCCTGGGGACTTCCCGCCTGATTGGCTATTTACCAGAACAGAACCCTCTCTACGATGAAATGATCGTCTATGATTATCTCAAATATGTGTCCGATCTACGAAAGATGCCTCCAGATCAGTTTAGCGCCCGGCTGGATTTCGTAGTAAACAAATGCGGTCTTCAAAGAGTCATGGCCCAGACGGTGGGAACACTTTCCAAAGGCTACAGACAGAGAGTAGGGCTTGCCCAGGCGATTATCCACGATCCGGAGATTCTCATCCTCGATGAGCCTACCTCCGGTCTCGACCCAAACCAGATTCTGGAAATCAGAGATCTGATCCGTGAGCTGGGGGCAGAGAAGACCGTGATCCTCTCCAGCCATATTATGCAGGAGGTACAGGCCCTCTGCGACAGCATCATTATCATCAACCAGGGCAAAATTGTCGCCAATGACACCAAAGAAAACCTCAGCCTCGGCTTTGCTGGAAGCACCCGTCTGATTCTGGAGTTGGAGGCAGAAAACCCAGACCTGAACGATTTGTACGAGCAATTACCGGATCTGAAGCAGATCGAGAGCACCTTCCAGGACGGCATTACGACTATCACCCTCGAATCGAGTGGCGACTATGATCTGAAGCGTGAAGTGGCAAAGTTCCTAAGCAAGAGCGGACTGCTGGTGCTGAGCATGTATCTCAAACAACACAGCCTGGAAGAAATCTTCCACGGCCTTACCATGCGGGATATAAAGGAGCCAGAAATCGCAACCGAAGTAGAGGAAGCATTCGCTGAAAACCTCGAAACTTCTGAAGGAGAAGAAGATGAACACCACGCTTAGAATCGCCAAAAAAGAATTCAGCACCGCCCTACATTCCGTCACCACCTATATCATCTTTGCCATCTTCTTGATTGTGACGGGGATCTTCTTTTCGAGCACAGTATTCAAGATTGGCAAGGCAGATCTGCGTAGTATGTTCAATATCATGCACCTGCTCTTCCTCTTTTATATTCCAGCCCTCACCATGGGTAGCATTTCCAGAGAAAAGACGGCCGGAACCCTGGAGCTTCTATCGACCATGCCGCTCCGATTGGCAAATGTGATCTGGGGCAAATTCCTGTCTGTAATGGGAATGGTGATGATGGCTGTGTTGTTTTCCATGGTTTTCTTTGCCATCATCGTAGTCTTTGGCAGAGGCATTGATTTTGGTGCTTTGATCTGTGGTTATCTGGGATTGATTACCATCGGCGCTGCTTATACCGCAATCGGAGTTTTCGCCTCTGGCCTTCAAGCAAATCAGACCCTATCTTTTATATTGGCACTGGCAATCTCTGCGATCTTCTACGTGATTCAATTTATCTATTCGCTGGTTCCTCCTGCCATGTTGAGAGTATTGCAGTTTATAAGTTTCGACTATCACTATCAGAACTTCCTCAAGGGCATCATCGACACCCGGGACGTACTCTACTTTGTGAGCATAGTGCTGATCTTCATGCTCCTGGCGGAGTTTAACCTCAAGAGCAAAAACATGATGCAGGAGCGCTAAGATGAAGAGTAAAACCCAAAGCATCCTTAGCAGCCTGATCATCCGAATTGCTCTGATTGTGATCCTGAACCTCGTGGGCACCTATCTGTATTTGAGGCTGGATTTCTCCCGCGGGAGAATCTATACCCTGGGCAAGACCAGCAAAGAAGCCGTACGCTCTCTGGAAGACATCTTCGTGGTCAAAGTCTTTGCCACTGCTGATCTGCCGGCAGATCTCAGGTCAATGGACCGCTATCTGCGGGACATTCTCAGTGAGTATAGCCTCTACAGCCGCAATCGCTTCCGCTTTGAGTATGTCGATAACTCAAATAAAGACGCCTTCCAGGAACAGGCAATGATGAACCAATTGAGTTACAATGTGGTACCCACCTACGAAAACGACCAAATGGTCTTTAGGGAAGTGATCTACGGACTCACCTTTGAGTATCAGAACAAGCGGGAAGTGCTCAATCTCAGCACCCACCTGGAGAGCCGGCTGGAGTATGAGATCACCTCCATCGTGAGAACCCTTTCGGGAGCAAAGCTTCCAAGCATCGCTGTGTACAGGGACTCTACCTACGCCTACCTGAGTACCGAGAACTTTGAACGAGCTCTCTCCAGAAACTACAGAGCCTACGAGACAGACCTGAGCTATATCGAACCTTCCGCTGAGGTGCTGCTCTTTACAGGGTTGGTCAAAGACCTGGAGGGTTACCAGCTCTATCAGCTCGATCAGTTCATGATGCGTGGGGGTAAGATGGTCGTCCTGCAAGAGCGGGTACCAATCTTCTTCGATCCCCTGGATGATATCGATTCCAATTTCTTTGAGCTGCTCGAAAGCTATGGCATCATGGTGATGAAAAATATCGTTCTGGATATGGTCTGCGATATCCAACAGGTGGGGATGTACGACAGAATACCCTTCCCCGTCTTCCCCATCACCAGAGGTACGGATCATATCATTACCAAAAATATGAACAACCTCGTGATGTACCTCGTCTCTGAGATCAGACAAATCCCGGAGATCGAAGACATCAGCTTTACTCCTCTGGCCAGGACTTCGCACAATTCGGCCCTGATGACCTCAAGGGAGTACGACATCGAGTCTTTCATCATGAGACGTCCCACCCCGGAGATGTTTCCCATGCCGCCTGTAACTGTAGCTGCACTGGTTGAGGGACGTTTCCGCAGTCACTTTGCAGATAAAGGCCTGGACGTTCCTGATGACTTTATAGCTGAAGTGGAAGATTCTGGTATTGCCATCTTTGGAGATCGGGAGCTGGTGGCAGATATAGATAATCCCCTATTCCGAAACCGCTGGTTCAGCGTTTTGAACGCCATAGACTATTTCCTGGGTAACGAGTCCATGATTAAGGTGCGCTCTCGTAGCATCCAATCCAGCGTTTTTAACCTCAAAGTCTATCTGGAAGGCATGGATCGATTGTCTCACGATGTAAATACCCTGGAAAACAGCCTGAAAACAGTCATCAAAACCGTCAGTATAGTCCTTCCCACCTTGCTCCTACTGCTACTGGGGCTGTATGTATATCTGAGACAGAAAAGCTACCGCAGGAGAATTGCAGAACAATATGAAAAAGCGTGATCTTATCCTCATTGTAATCATCGTGGTCTTGCTGGGGGCATATTTCATCCTCCGCGAACGCAAGCCAGTGGAAAGACCCCAGAGAATATTCAGTACCGATTCTCTTCGCATCGGTTCCATCCAGATTGTTTCAATCGAAGGATCGCTTACCTTGAAACGGATCAATGACGAGTGGCGGATAGTCGAACCCATCGATTGGAAAGCTGATGAAGACAGAATGCGCAGCTTCTTCTTCAATGTAATCAATGCTCGAGTCCCCAAGACTGTGGTCTCCACGGGGCCAGGAGCAATACTCCGCTACGCTCTGGATGAAACTGAGGGCAATCAGATCAAAGTCTTTGATTCCAAAGGTGTATTGCGAGACCATGTAATCTTTGGCAATGCTGGCGCTCCTCACGACTACTTCCGTTATGCAGATCAAGATAAGGTATACCAGATCAAGCGGAAAGTTGCCTATCAATACGAACCGACTCTCTCCGACTGGCGCGACCCCAGAGTCCTCAATATTAGCCACAACGAGATCCAGCGCATCGACGTTACCTATTATGACAACAGCTATTACATCACCCGGGACACCTTTGGCTGGCGCTATAGGGACAAAGATAACGACTTCATCATAGATCCCGAAAATCGCCAGATGATGCGACTTTTAAACATCCTCTATCTCCTGGAGACCAGGATCTTCTTTGATGGAGACAATAGTGCAGATGCCTATGCTTTGGCTCATCCACATTGTGAAGCTACTATTCACCTCGTGAATGGAACGAAGCGCAAGCTGACTTTCATCCGGGATGAGAGCCACTTCAAGCTTATGCTCGACGACGATATGAGCACGCTCTACGGAGTGCTTGGCGATACCCTGGATCGCTTTGCCAGATCGGCCGCGATTTTCAATGAGAGATATGGACCACCTCCCACAAATTGACAATCTCCGGATCTATAGACTCCAGGAGATCGACGCAGAGCAATACCGGGAGGTCTCCCAGCTCTGGCTCGAGACAGGAGTAGGCAATCCCGCCCGGGGCGACAGCATCCAGGTAGTAAAGGCTACTCTTGCCCAGGGAGCAGTCATCCTGATTGCCAGAATGGGGCGAGATGCGGTGGGGACGCTGTGGATCACTCACGACTATCGCAGAGCGTACATCCATCACATGGCTGTAAAGCCGGAGTTTCAGAACCTTGGTATCGGCAGGAAGCTCATGAAAGAGGCAAAGCTTATCGCCAGTGAGCTGGGCCTGCAGTCCAAGCTTGAGGTTCATACAGACAATCCCGCAGCCAAAAAGATTTATAGTGAGGCAGGCTTCATAGTCCTGGAAGGCTACCTCACTATGATAAAGAGAGATATCTAGCCGGATAAGTCCATTTACTTGCTACCCCGGTAAACCTCTGTAATGCTTAACACCTCTATTGCTGCGGATAGTGCTTGACGTTATTGCCACATTCAAAATTACTTCCCCAAAAGTTAGCCAGGAACGTTGCTTAATCGGGGCTTGGGGTGCAGCCTCAGACTCCGATTGAACAACGATCTTTGATAGGATGGAGCAAGATGGCCAAAACTGAAAAAAAGAGTATCTTGGAAAAAGTGCCTCTCAGTCCCAAACAGAGCCTGGGAGAAGAAATTGCGAACAGCATTACCCATGGAACCGGAGTAGGGCTCAGCATTGCCGCATTGGTGATCCTCGTAGTCTTTGCTGCGAAGCAAAGCGATGCCTGGAAAATAGTGTCCTTTAGTATCTATGGTGCCAGCATGATTATGCTCTATCTGGCTTCTACCCTTTACCACGCCTTCCCCCAGCCAAACGTCAAACGTTTTTTCAGGATTCTGGATCATTCTTCGATCTTCTTACTTATCGCCGGAACCTATACCCCCGTAACTCAGGGACACATGCGAGGCGGTTGGGGCTGGACTCTCTTTGGGATTATCTGGGCTCTGGCCATCGTCGGAGTAAACCTCAAGATCTTTGCCATGAGCCAGCTGAAGCGCGTCTCCGTGGTGATCTATATCCTCATGGGCTGGATGGTCTTGATAGCCATCAAACCATTACTGGCGGTCACCTCTCCAGCCTTTATGTGGTGGATGGCTATTGGCGGTATCTGCTATAGCTTTGGAGTGATCTTTTATGCCTGGAAAAAGCTACCCTATCACCACGCTGTATGGCATCTATTTGTCCTGGGCGGCAGCATCTGCCACTTCTTTGCCATGCTGCAACTGATGCGCTAATCTTCGTTATCCTGGATGGGTTCGTCAGCATCTGCAGCCATATCCTCGAGCTCCAGGATGAGGGGCGATTCCCCGGAAGGGATCTCCTGAACCTTGTTTAAGTGCCGCTGGATCTGCCGGGAGCGATGGCTGGCCTTTTCGATCACATCACCTGCCTGCTTCAGCTTTTTCTGGGTAAGAAGTAGTACCTCGCCAAATTTCCCAAACTCCAGCTTGATGGCAGAGAGCAGTTTCCACACTTCGCTACTGCGCTTTTCGATTGCCAGAGTCCTGAACCCCAATTGCAGGCTGTTCAAGATGGCCGCGATGGTGGTAGGCCCCACGATAATCACATGGTAATCTCTCTGAATCATTTCGAAGGTTCCCTCGGATCTCAATACTTCTGCATATAAACCCTCAAAGGGCAGGAATAGCAAGGCAAAATCTGTGGTCTTGGGTGGATTGAGATACTTATCCCGGATATCCCGGGCACACTCCTTCATTCTGCGGATCAAGGCTTTTTGAGATACCTCTATGGCAGCGACATCGCCACTTTCATAAGCCGTGCTGAGACGATGATAATCCTCCACTGGAAACTTTGCATCGATTGGCAGGTACACGGATTCGTTCAGATCGTCCTTACCGGGAAGCTTGACCGCAAATTCCACGATCTCATCCCGCCTGGGGTTTGGCTTGTAGTTTTGCACATACTGCTCTGGAGTCAGCACCTGTTCCAAGAGGTTGCCCAGCTGAATCTCCCCCATCACGCCTCTGGTTTTTACGTTTGTGAGCACGCGCTTCAGGTCTCCCACTCCACTGGCCAGGCTTTGCATCTCCCCCAATCCCTTGTGTACTTGCTCCAGCCTTTGGCTTACCTGCTGGAAAGACTCACCCAGGCGCTTTTCCAGCGTCTCGTGCAGCTTTTCATCCACGGTTCGCCGCATCTGCTCCAGCTTGGTCTCGTTATTTACCTGGATCTGGTTTAGCTTTGTCTCAATTGTGTTCTTGAGAGTTTCGTATTGGGTGAGCTGCAGACTATTCATCTCTTGCAAGCGGTGAGAAATGTTTTGCGAGAAAGCCCCAAATGAATTTGCCAGCTCTTCTCTGCCTTTGGAGGCATCACTTTTGAGAGTCTCCGAGAGTAAGCCGATGGACTTGCGAAGCTCGTCCCGGTTTTGCTGAGTGATGCTCAATAGCTCCGTGCGTGTCCTCTGCAGATCGTCTCTCAGATTGCGATCTGTAAGTTCCAGGATCGTCTTCAACTGTTCAATTTCTGCCTTGTAATCAGGATCAAGTCCCTTATCCTGCTTGTGCCTCTGTAAAAGGACAAATACCAAGACTAGCACCACCAACTGTAGAATTAATATCCCAACCAGCATAAGTACCTCCAAAGATCATTCTAGGCGTAGCTGAGCCCACAGCCCTTTTTTTGGCAAGTGTTTTCGCTTTCTTTATCCTTCAATTTGGCTATACTGTAGATAGCAAAGCCCTGTTCGACCCAGCTAAATATACTGGACAGGCCAAAACCTTCAAATGAAGAAGCTTTTATATTTACACATGGATTGAGGAACAAAAAATGCAAATAGAGATAAGCAAGGCTGCTCAGGATTACCTGAGTAAAAAGGAGAAACTCTTTATCGGCAAGAGGCGTATGCCACGCATCGTCCTGGCCGCTCAAAGCTGCAGAGGTGCCGAATTCAGGCTTTGGTACGACTATCCCAGACCCGATGATACCCAGCTCCAATGCCAGAACTATACCTTTCTGGTAGATCCTGCAGTGCTGGAGAAGTATGGCGGGTTCAAGCTCGATATCCAGAGTTTTTTCCTCTCGACCAGAGTACTGATCGAGCCTTTCAATGATGTAAAAGAATGTACATGTAATAAATAATCAAGGAACAAAGATGAAGTATCTAATACTACTGTTTACTCTGATGTGCTCAGTAATGCTATCGGGTGCACTGCTTTATGATGTGCCGATTAGCGTAACTCAGCCGGATGGAACTCAATTGGAAATATATGCCAGCGGTGACGAATTTCACAATTGGCTGCACGACAAGGATGGATATACCATCATCCGTAACGAAGAAACCCTCTGGTACACATATGCCGAGCGGGATGGACAAAATGTAATCCCCGGCAGAATGATCGCAGGTTTTGCAGACCCCAAAAGCAGCACTCTGGAAAAGGGGATAAACCTTGGTGAAAGCCTGGTGGCAGAGAAATATGCCCGCAGCGCTCAGATGAGAGATTACAGCAATGGACGCTCACCCCACACAGGTCAGTTTAACAATCTGGTTGTCTTTATCAAATTTGCCGACGATCCAGATTTTATGAGCCCGATAACCTATTACGAGCACATGTTTAATGCCACTGGAGTAAACGACAATTCCCAAAGAAATTACTTCCTGCACGCATCCTATAATCAGCTAACCATAGATTCTTTCTTTTACCCTCCGGCAAACGGTACCACAATAGTCACTTATGTGGATTCTCAGCCTCGCAATTATTACCGCCCTTACAGCCAAAGCAACCCCATAGGCTATGATGTGAATGATTTTGATGAGCGCGCCATGCGTGAACAGACCATGCTGGCCAATAGCATTAGCTACGTGGAATCAATGGTTCCCACCGATCTCGTAATAGATGGGGACAACGATGGTTACGTGGACAATGTCTGCTTCATCATACAAGGCTCACCCGATGGCTGGGCCGAACTGCTTTGGCCCCATCGCTGGGTGATGTACTATGTGCAATCTTTCCTGCACGGCAAGCGAGTATGGGATTTCAACCTCCAACTGGAGAGCTCTCTCTTCTCGTCTGGAGCCTCTGTCTTATCCCACGAGATGTTCCACTCTCTGGGAGCTCCAGATTTGTACCGCTACTCAAACAGCACCATCACTCCCATCGGTCAATGGGATCTCATGGCTGGAAACGCCAATCCACCGCAACACATGAGCGCCTGGATGAAGTATCGCTATGGTGAATGGCTGGATGAAGTGCCTACCATTACCGAATCTGGCACCTACACGCTTTCCCCCGTTGCTGAATCCGCCACCAATAACATCTATCGGATCCCCACCTGGCGCTACGGAGAATCATACGTACTCGAATATCGAAAAGGCTATGGCATGTACGACAATAACTTACCCGGTAGCGGCCTCCTGGTATACCGTCTGGATACCCGGGTTCAGGGCAATGCCGATGGCCCCCCGGACGAGCTCTATATTTACCGCCCCTTTGGGACGAACCCCACCACAAATGGAGTCTTATCCAGTGCACATATGAGTCAGCAGGTCAATCGTACCCGCATCAGCGAATCCACCAGCCCCAGCGGATTTACAGGCCAGAATCTATCCGGTGGACTCAATCTTTACAACGTGGGCATGGCTGGAGACAATATCAGCTTTAGTGTGATGATCTCGGATATCCAGCTTACCTATCCCACTGGCGGCGAGATCTTTTTTGCCGGCTCAAACAAAGTCATTACCTGGAAAGCCAAGAGCACTAGCGGAAACGTAGCCCTCGATTATACCCTCGATGGAGGCCAGACCTGGATACCTCTGGTTGCGAGTACTCCAAACGATGGAGACTTTACCTGGAACAATATCCCCAGTATCACCACCACGGAAGCGAATATCAGGATCACTCTGCTAAGCAACAACCATACAGCGATCTGCATCGAACCATTTGTCATTGTCAGCGAAGTCGGCCCCCCTGCCCCCGTCTATCCTGAAAATGGAGCAGTGAACGTTGCCACTGATCCTCAGATCTCATGGGAACCCGTCTTTGGCGCTACCTCATATCAATTCCAACTATCCACAGATCCCGAATTTGATTCTTATGTGATAAACGTCCTGAACCACATGAGCACCACATATAACGTGCCTTCCTTGCAGTCTTTTACCACTTTCTACTGGCGGGTGGCAACGATCTCGGATATCGGTTATAGCGAGTTTAGCCCCTCTCAGAGCTTCACCACAGGAGAGATAACCGTCATCCCTGGAACTGTGTCTCTAATCTCTCCGGCAAACTATGCAAACAACCAGGCTGTCAACCCGATTCTGCAATGGAATTCTGCTTCTGCTGCATATACCTATCATCTTCAGATGGCTCAAAACAATCTTTTTACCGAAGGTGTGATGGATTATGAAAGCATCGAGAATACAAGCTTCCAGCCCCAGGATCTGAATCCCAATACCCAGTACTTCTGGAGAGTGAGGGGATCAAATCCTGCAGGATACGGGTACTTCTCCGGAATTCGAAGATTTACCACAGGAGAATGGGTAAGCAATGATGATCAGTTTGTGGGCACTCCCCGCTTGCACCTGGCTCAGAATTTCCCCAATCCCTTCAATCCGAGCACTACCATCAGCTTTGGAGTGCGAGAGCTGAACAAGCACGTAGCTTTGAAGATATACAACACCAAGGGACAGCTTGTAAAGACTCTATACTCTGGTACTGCAGACCGACATGAATATCATCTGGTCTGGAATGGCACCGATGAATCAGGAGCGAGCATCTCTAGCGGTGTATACTTCTACAGACTTCACACAGATGAGAGCACTCTCACTCGTAAGATGCTGCTGATACAATAGATCACCAACTCTTTGTCATAACGGGGTAGGAGCATAGCGTCCTACCCCGCTTTTTCTTACCAGTACTATTTGAGCAGCATCAGCTTTACAGTTGTGCTCCTGCCGTTCTGTTCCAGATGGGCAAAATAGACTCCACTCCCTACCAGACTGCCACCCTCATCCAGACCATTCCAGATCAAACTTTGGGTTCCCTGAGCCTGCCAGCCATGGTACAGAGTCTTCACCTTTTGCCCTTTTACATTGTAGATACCGACCCTTACCAGACCAGATACTGGCAGTTCGTACGATATTGTGGTCTGAGGATTGAAGGGATTTGGATATACAGAGACGGCTATCGCCTCTGGAGGTAGCGGGAAATAATCATCTGCAATATCCACATAAGCTTCAGATCCATACTCGTAGCAACCCATGTCTATCCGATTGTTCCAGATCCGGCTGTTTTGGGCCAGATCAAAAGGTGGCAGGTTGAGACTATCCGTATCCATTGTCCCGGCATCAATACAGGGAGAATTGCTTGCCAGTTTGTAAGGCACCCGTTCATTCATGGCAAACTTGGGATTTTCAAAGATGTTCCCCTCTACCCAAGTGTAGGTCGCCTGTGGTGACGGGGCTATAATTGAGCTGTCTCCTCCCTGGATCAGGCTGTTACGAATATTCGCATGTGCAGTTGAATTGGGATCTTCTCCGCTCGTCACGAGATTGAACTCATAGGGTTGGTTACCAGCTACGATCGTATTGGATATGTTTACAATTGTATTTTCCAGGCCAATGGCAAAACCAGCAGAGTTGGTAGTGGAAGAATTGTTTGCGATCGTGCAGTTCGTTAGATTTACTTCACCATTACCGCCTTCAACGACAACTGCCAAACCACTTGTAATGGGTGAACCTCCAAAACTAGTGTTCGTATCGATATTATCTGTAATCAGAAAATTGGATATATTGATCACGGTGTCATAGTTGCTATGCGATGCAAATCTATAAATAATCACAGGGGTATTATGAGTAGAAACTATATTGTAGTTTGTTGGTCTCAATCTTTGGATCCTGAAGTTTGAGAGATCTGCTCTCTGCATGCAACTAACAATTACTCCATTTCCTACCTGAGAATCTTCAATTATCAGGTTTGACACCCTCACGTCTTTATACCCCATTATCCTGACACCATCACTTAAGCTCCACGAATTCCGGATATGGATGTTTTCTACCCGAAGCTCATTTGCATTTGCATACCTAATGTCATCCAGTTGAAGAAGATGGTCGGTTATGGCATAGCCGTTTTCCAGAGTCAGGTTCTGGATGCTGAGGTAGTCAGGAGCACGCTTACCTATGATCAAGGGACTGTAGTTCTCCCCATCAAGGATCACTGTCCGCATGTCTGCTCCGATCAGATTGACCCGGCTCTTGGGCTGAAGCGGAAGCATCTCCTTATTGCTGCTGTAAGAATATCTCCCCGGCATAATGTGAATGTCCCGAACCTCATCGCTCAAAGGCTGCAATTTTGCCAGAGCATAGCTGATGGTCTTTAGGGGACTCTGAGGGGAGGCACCATCATTTGAGTTATCACCTTCCGGGCTCACCCAGAGATCATGATCTACTTGAGCTATATCCGCTTGCAGGACAAAGACAGGCATATATCCTGAACAGTAGTAAAAAAACAAATCACTGTTGCTTACCGATCCCTTTTCCAGATAGACGGTTGTGGGAAGACAGTTAACTGCATAACATATATCCATACCTGTAATACTGTTATTGAGGTAAATACTATTGAGAGCAACACTGTCAAAACTAATATAAGTCCCATTGTACACCCCGCAAACTCCCCCTCCAGCAAGCAGAGCGTTGTTGTGGTGAATGTCGTTTGCCTTGAGATGCAACGAAGAGTACAGAGCAGCTATTCCTCCCCCGTAAACTGATTGATTGTCAAAGATCTCACAATGGGCTACTACTGCGTGTGATTGATACAGCCCAATGCCACCTCCTGCAGTTTCATACGGATTGTTCGGATACCAATCTCCCCGGCAATTCCTGATTGTGAATCCGATTACTTGTACCGGAGCATCTACCGAACCACTTTGATCTATCTTGATGCCAACCCGGATTTTATCTCCATCGATAATGGTGGATTGGATATGCTCAGGATTTGCATCAACCAGATAGTAGCTTGCCAGCGTGATGGATTTGCCGACAATCTCAATCCCCCCGATCCAAATTCCTGGGCCCACCAGCACTGTATCGGCAGGTGCTGCAAGATTGATCCCCTCCTGGATGCTCGTGGCATCTCCACTACCATCCTGAATTACCACAATCAAATTTGCTGAAAGAATTGCAGTACATAAAACAAACAAAACACTGAGTATTATACTACGAACACTATATTGTCTTTGCCAACACATAAAACCTCGTTAAACACTTGCTTTGTAGCGGTAATCATACTATTGTAGGACATGGTACTCCCTATTTGTTGGAAACAACTGGGGAGCTATGAAGCTCCCCACACTGACAAAGTACTTATTGGGTCAGGATAAGTTTTTTTGTCAAGTTAAACTTCTTATTACTGACTTTGCAGAAGTACAATATATAATCTCATACAAACTCTTTCAATCCAGTCTAAACCGCACTGGTACAATGAAAAGAGTATTGATAGGCTCATCATTAGCGTTTCGGCCAGGCTGCCAGCGAACAGCTTTCACTGCGTCTACGGCAGCTTGATCCAATCCACCTTTTCCCCTCTGCAGAGAGCGTCTCACAAAGACCTCACGAACACTGCCATCCATTAGGATCTCTGCCTCCAGAATCACAATGCCCTGGATGCCTGCCTGTCGCGCAGAATCTGGATACACAGGACTGATGGGGTCCAACGGTAGAGGCGGATGTTCCCAATATGTAATTTCGGGAGGATCCACGACCGGAGGAGTTTGGGACGGCGGCAGGCGTTCGACTCTGCTGGTATTCAAGTATTCCAGAACGTAGTTCTTGAGATATGTTTCTCCTGCCGAGTAATCGTTGATCTCCAAAGCCATAAGTGGCACAATTGCCAGAAGCAAGGCACAAAGTACTAAGTACCGCATTGTGACCTCCTTAGCAGTTCCTGTACTCAAGGTACAAGAAGTCAAATGGATGTCAAGTAAAACTTTACGCCAATCCAGTAAATACAATATGAGAGCTTACGACTGTCCAAGTATGGGGCAAAGTGCTTGAGGATAGTGCTCATTTTTTTGTGGTCAGTCCCACCTTCTTCCCTGCTTGAAAGCGTTAATCACTTCTTTATCAAGCCTTAATTAAGCGTTAAGAATCAACGCTTGATTAAGGCTTGATTAACGCTTGTTGAACGCTACCGGGCAGGGAGGGATGCTGGAAGAGAAGGTTGAGAAGGTTGAGAGAGTTGAGAGAGTTGCAACAAAAGCTCTTTAGCCGGGTTAGCCCCTTGTAGCGCCAGATATCAGCCCCCCCGAGCGCAGCGGAACGGGAGGAATGCGACACTATAAAGAGCGCCTCGGGTACGACAGAGTGTATTATTATCAAGATTGTCAAATTGAGGGTGTCGCCCAAGGGGCTAAATCGGTTCTGGGTCTCGCAACGAGGGGCTACGCTGCGCTCCGCACCCTCGCTATATTGTTACGCCATCCGGGCTATAACTCCATAGGTTGCGCAAGCTCAGCCCCGGAGCGCCATCGATTCAAGTGGGCGAGCCACGTCTGAACACCCACAGACTCACTTCGTGCCTTTGCGGAGCCCCGAGCCAAATAACGGGCGAGCCACGTCTGAACACCCCACAGACTCGCTACGCTCCTCTGCAGGGCCCCACGCCCCTACTAACACAATTGGTAGATACGGGGTTATCGCTAGAGCGCAGCAAATCGTACATTGTACATCGTAAATTGTATATCGATAGAGCGCAGCCAATTCTCCATTCTCCATTCTCAATCCTCAATTGGAATGCGCAGCTCTTTTAACTTATAACCCCAAAAAAGATCCAGCTGATTCTGGCGATCCTGGGTATCCGTGTTCTATTTTTCGCGGCCAAACAAAAAGCCCGGCTCTCGATTGAGGCGGGCTTTTGTAATGATAGGTGTTCTATAGTTCTTATTTGAATCCCTGACTGATGGCTTCACCAAGATCAAAGATCGGCAGGTAGATCACTACGATGATGGTACCCACGATACCGGCCATCATCACGATCAAGAGAGGCTCGATCAGCGAAGTGAGGCGGTCGATCACGGAATCCACCAGCTTTTCATAAAACTCGGCAGCTTTACCCAGGAGCTTATCCATATCACCAGTTTCTTCACCGGTTGAGATCATTTGGAGCAAAGTGGGAGGAAAGCAATTTGTTTTACGGAAGGCATTTGCGACTCCGTATCCTTCTTTCACCATAACACGGGCTTTGCGGACAGCACCTTCGACAACGGCATTCTGTACCACATTCTCTGTCAGTTCCATGGTATCCATGATTGGAACGCCAGCAGCCATCAAAATTGAGAATGTGCGGGAGAACTTACTCATAATGGAGTTGTTTACCACTTGTCCGATTATCGGTATTTTGAGCTTGACTGCGTCGATGACGAATCTGCCCTTATCTGTGAGATAGATCAAGAAGAGGGCAAAGAGGAAAACAAGGACGAGGAATATGGTGGCTATCACATTACTAGTAATGAAGTTACTAACGTTGATGGCGACCATGGTGGGCCCGGGCAGATCTGCGTTGAAGTTTGAATACACTTCTGCAAACTGGGGAATGATATAATAGAACATACCCCATACCACGGCTGCCAGGAAGATCATAATGAAGATTGGATATGCCATGGCAGACATCACCTTGCGGCGGGTATCCTCGATCTTCTCGAGATAATCGGAGAGTTCATCCAATACCGTATGCAGTGTACCCGAGACTTCACCGGCTTTTACCAGCGCAATGTAGAGGGGATTGAATACACCTGGATGCTGTTCCATAGCCTCTGAGAGAGAATAGCCTTTCTTGATATCGTCTGATATCTTTCTCAGCACTCTGGAAAACTTCCGGTTCTTCTCTTCTTTCTCCAAGTCCGTGATAGACTTCTCGATGGTAAGACCGGCAGAAAACATCGTCGAAAGCTGACGGGTGAAGAACACCAATGTTTTCAGAGAAACGCCCGTTCTAATTTTGTAGATTGTTAGCATGACCTTGTCAAACAAGGAAAGCTTACCTTTGAAAGCCCCTTCAGAAGCTGACTTGACGGAGATGATGGTGCTTCCTTCTTTGCTGAGCTTGTCGATGGCCATATCCAGAGTATCGGCCTTGATCAGTCCTTCGACTCTGGCGCCTTTGGCATCTTTTACGATGTATGCAAAGTTTGGCATATAGTGAACCTTCTTTATCTATTATTTTTCTTTAATCAAAGCTGGAGGGTAGTTCTATTCTACCACTGTCATCTTTATCACTTCACGGATTGTGGTGACACCTCTTTTCATCTTTGCCATAGCAGCATCATGGAGGGTACGCATACCCGATTCCAATGCAGCTTGACGGATCAGATCCTGGTTTGCTCCTTCATAAACGAGGCGGCGGATTTCGGGGTTGACGATCAAGCACTCGAAAATACCGGTTCTGCCGGCAAAGCCAGTGTTGTCGCAATGTACGCAGCCGAGCCCAATCTTGAAGTCGATATTGGCAGCTTCTTCAGGAGTAATGCCGCAATCTTCCAGTTCCTGCTCTGTGGGTTTGTATGTGGACTTGCAATGAGGACAGATTTTACGCATCAAGCGCTGAGCCATCACGAGAGACAGAGATGAACCCACCAGATATGGCTTGATTCCGATATCGATCAAACGTGTAACTGTGGCTGGAGCATCGTTTGCGTGGAGTGTAGAGAACACCAGGTGACCTGTGAGCGAGAATTTGATAGCAATATCGGCAGTCTCTTCGTCACGGATTTCACCAATGAGAACAATATCCGGGTCCTGACGCAGCACAGAGCGCAGAGCAGAACCAAAGGTAAGACCGATCTGTTCCTTGGTCTCGATCTGGGTGATACCTTCCAGACGGTATTCCACGGGGTCTTCCACAGTAATAATATTCGATTCGATGTCCTGAATCTCTTTCAGGGCGGCATGCAGAGAGGTGGATTTACCACTACCCGTGGGGCCTGAAACGATGATAATGCCATAGGGACGGCGAATGATCTTGGAGAATATCGCCATATCCTCTTCTTCGAATCCGAGGGTACTAAGCTTGAAGCCAAAATCACCTTTGTCCAAAAGACGCATCACAACTTTCTCGCCAAGAACTGTAGGAGTGATGGAAACACGAACGTCCACACTCTTCAAAGATGTCTTGAGAGCTATGTGACCATCCTGGGGAAGACGACGTTCGGCAATATTCAGCTTGGACATAACTTTGACGATGGAGATCAGACCGGCGTGCATTCCGATCGGAGGATTCATCACTTCCCGGAGAGAACCGTCGATACGGAAACGAACCCGGGTGTGCTTTGTTAGGGGCTCAATGTGTATATCCGTGGTGCCGGATTTGATAGCTTCATTGATGATCAGATTGATCAGCTTTACAATGGGTGCATCGGCATCTGTGGAAGATTGGTTGATGGTGATCTCGTTTTCATCTTCGTCGATAGCAACAAAGTCGAAGCCGCCGACAGCGTCTTCAACCTGAGAAGTAGTTCTGATGCTCTTATAATACTTTTCGATGGTATCGTGGAGTACGGTATCGCCGATGAGAACAGGCTTGATGTTTTTGCCTAAAAGCTTTTTGAGGGTATCGAGCACCGTAAGTTCTTCGGGATCGGCCATAGCGATGACTACGCCATCTCCCTCTTCACGTATAGCTATTACTCTGTTTTGAACGGCAAAGGGCTCGGGAATCAAGGCAACCGTGCGGACGTCCAGATCCATCAATTCCTGGTCTTTTACGATATCGTAACCAAGCTGGCTCTGGAGAGCTTGTAGCAGTTCCTTTTCAAGTAAGTGTCCAAGCTTGATCAGCGTTTCTCCAAGCTTGAGACCAAAATTTGACTGTTTGATCAGTGCCTCGCGAAGCTGGTCGTCATTCACGTAGTTCTCATGAACCAGAACTTCACCGAGTCTTGCAAATTGGGGATTGAAACTCATTCAACTATCCTCTATTATATTTATTTTCTAAAAAGCAAAGAATCAAGATTCTATATCTACTTCCCTTTTTTAGGGTCGGCGTGAAGCTCAATTGCCTCACGCCGACTATTAATTATTTAGCCTGCGGGTGGAGGGTTTGGGGGAGGGAAGGGAAGTGATTCGTATCTTGATACGATCAGGTCTGTCCCTATCTCTGTAAGCGTACCCATCAGGACTACGGTTATTCTATAATCTTGCGGAATTGGTCCCATGATTTGATCTGGAGGCAGGCATTCATAACGCCAGGCTCTGATTCTACCCAGGGCAAATCCATCTCTTGCAGTTTGAATCCGATTATCTGCCAGATTTGGATATTGGAAGGTCGGTGCCGGCAAATAATAGGTCTCATCCCATGAGGAGCAAAAATCGAAGGTACCACGGTTGGACAGGAGCAATAGAATTGCTTTGTGCACCGGGTTTCCTTGTCCGTCGTGCAAGCTTACCCAGATCTCAGCAGTCAGGGAATTGATATTGTTCCAGGATGCTTCTTCACTGAAGTCCAGATGCCAGGGAACAGCGCGTGCTTCCAGAGATGGCTCGTTCAAGGGAAGAGTCACTTCCGATTGGCCTTCCTGGATCAAGTAGTTACCTGTCACTGGATCAAAGCTACCAGATCTGGCCTTGATTGTAATAGTATCGAAGGTATAATAGCCCCAATAGACCAGAGTCGTATAAGCCATACCAGCGGTTGAATCGCCGACAGCATTATAGTTACCAGTGAAGCCATTAGCAACGATCGTAACGTTTGAGGGATCCATTGTAGGAGGCAGATCCATGCTAAAGAATACGCTGGTACCATAATCGACAGGGTTATTATATATGTCTTTTACGATTGCACCGGCTTCTATGCTCCAGGAACCGCCACCGGCGTTTGTGCCCTGGTTGTAACCACCGATAAAGGGATTGATGGTGGCAGGAGGTCCGGCATGAACTACAATATTGGACTTCGTAGCCGATATCGTAGCCGTCTCGGTGACACAGGTAGCCCGGATGGTAATTGGGCCTGAAAGCAGACCACTATTGACCGAGACCTGGGCTTCACCACCAGTCGAAAGTACCGTTACTACCGCAGCGGGGGGTTGATTGTTCAGGTTTGCATCCATTTCCTGGCTGAGGATTTGGAAGCGAACTTGCTGAGTTGTATCCACCAGGTTGCCATTGATGTCTTTCAGTTGTACACGCAGCACTGCCGAGGAAGTACCACCAGTATTAGCCACATTCAGATCAATCTGCCCAGCTTGGGTAAAGCCGATGGAGTGAATCTGATCTGAGGAAACATGGAAGATGATCTGGGTCAGCAGAGTGTCGCCATTAGCAGTGGCTGTAATGGTAGCAGCACCAGCCTGTAAACCAGGGGTGAAGCGAACCTGAGCGACGCCATTGGCATTGGTGTTGTTAAAGGTCTGCTGCGATGTATTCATGAATGTTCCCAGATTCGTTCTGAATGTTACAGGAGTATTGGGAACGAAATTGCTATGTGCATCCCACAATGTGGCACGCATCAGAATTGTATTGTTACTATTTACAGGATCGGTATAGGCTTCTGTTTCGCCTGTGTCTGTCTGAACGTATGATTTGAGCTGAATCATAGCGGGACGACCGGGAGATATAACCAGGCTTGCTGTATCGATCGCGATCGGATTACCATCCTGGCCATACACGGCAGCGGTAATTGTGCCCGATCCAGCAGATGAGCCCGAATTGTAAGTCACGCTGGCTCTGCCGTTTATCGTTTTTACCACAGCTCTATCACCGAGGATGTTTCCACCACTGTCCACAAAGTCGCCTTTATCTGCGATAAATGTAATCAGAGTGTTATCGACTACATCGGCACCATCAGCATCTCTGACTCTGGTTCTTACGGTCACACTTTGCATCACAGCGAGGGGAAGATACTTGTCGCCATTGCTGTAGGTAGGTAATTCCCAGAAATGGATGGTATCTACTGATGGTACAGGAATCACATCGACAGTGATCGATGCAGTCACTTCTGACAGTATGGAATCTGCAACATCGGGAGAATAGTTTCTTACCAAAGCCTCAATAGTGGCTGTTCCGATTTCATTGTCATCCCAGAAAGTTGTGGTGGCTACACCAGTACTATCTGTAGATACAGCAGTCAATACGCGCCCGAGATTGGTTTTGAAAGCAACGGCCTGTCCGGATACGGCAAAGCCATCACCATCTTTGACCAGGATGCTCACGCGGGCAAAAGTATTGTTGTTATCTGCATAGATGAAATCACGATCTGTTTGAATACGAGTGATTACACGTAAGTCCGAAGCTGGAGGTGGCGGGGGTGTGGGCGACACGATCAACGGGGGATTACGCTTGTCACAAGCTGCTGAGAACAAGGTTACCAGCAGTAATAACAGTGTGATAAATGGCATTAAGGAGTTAATTTTTCTCATTCTTTCTCCTCTTCTTCTTCACCTTCATATTTAATCAATGTGCGGGTAAGCCTCTCATCCACTTTGACTTCAGGATAAACCTGGTCCATAGATACCAACCTGGGTGTGATCTCCATAATCAGGTCTGTACTTTCCAGCATCTCATAACGGTGTTGGAAGAGTTTACCGATAAAGGGAAGATCCCCAAGGAATGGAAGCTTGCTGGTTCTTTGAGTAATAGAAGTATTCAAAAGTCCACCAACGTTGATTCTATGACCATTTGGAACTGTCACAGTGGAAGAGACACGACGTACCTTTGTGCGAGGCACATATCCGCCTACAAGATCGGTTACGGAGCTAACTTCCGGAGCGATACGTGCTGTAATCTGACCCTGGGAATTAACCATGGGAGTAACCTTTAACATAATACCGACCTGTTCTCTCTCTACTTGGACCTGTTTGTCATTATCTGTTACGACAAAAGGAACCACTTCTCCGATATGAATCTCTGCTTCCTCGCCATTGAGGGCAGTCACGCGGGTATCTGTGAGGAGTTTTGCAGCGTTATTTTCCAACAGCCAGTCGATGGTGATATCGAAAGCTGTGAGCTGACGGCTAAAATGACCGACGTCGTTGAAACCATTAATTCTTTGGAAGTATTGTTGGTTTGGCAAGACTTCGCGAGTTGTAGGATCGCCATGTGGCAAATAACCAGTCTCATCAGAGTAATTGTAAGGCAGTCCAGTACCGGCACTGTTCACAGGATCTTCGGCAAGAATCGTGGTCAGATGATTCAGTCTTGACCAGTCAATACCATATTTCTTGGCACTGGAGATTGATACTTCGATCAAGCGAACTCTGATCTCGATCTGCTTCTGAGCTACGTCGATCTGCTCGACTAGAGTTTTAATCTGGTCGAAAGTCTCTGGGTTACCCACTACCATCAAGGCATTCTGACCCTCTAAGGGGACGACTTTGCCAGGTGAGTTTTCCAGGGCTCTGCTGATTTTGTCTGCATCGACGTTATTTAGATAGATGATATTGGTTCTTTCGCCGGATTCTTCAGTAATTCTGGATTTTTCACCGACCAGGAATGTGCTCTCGCCAATCACCTGATATGAAAGACCGACAGCCTTTGAAACCAGCGATACTGCAGATTCAATTGGCACATCTTTGATGTTTATAGTCACACGTCTTTCTTCTCTCTGATCCTGGCCTCCGGTTTGATCCACAGCCAGCACGATGTTCGTGTTGCTCAGTCTGGAAAGAGCGTTCAATACCGATGATAAAGTTGCATCGTTGGCATTGAATGTGACTTTTGTAGTTAAGGCTGCTGGTCTTGGAGTCTGCGCAAAGACAGACACAGCCATCAGCATAACTGCTATGGTTATGATCAGGCATAACCAACGACTATTCATTATCGAATTCTTCATATTTTCTCCCACTACTCTATATTAATAATTGTATCTCGAAATATCGTTTGGATCCACTACTTCTTCTGCCGTCTTCATACGTGGACGGGCAGAGATTTCTACCGTATAGTTTTGACCACCAAGAGTGTATCTGATGGAATTGTCAGAAATATCTGTAATTCTGCGACCTTCAATATTATCGCCGATCTTGGCAGCATGGATTCTATCGAGGTATTCGATAAAAGCAATCTTGTTGCCATTTTCGTCTATTGCTGTTGTCGACAGACGGAAGGTATTTCTTACTCTTTCCTGATGCTCTTTCTCGAGGTCAACTTTGTCTTTGATGATGTTTCCCTGACGCAGAGGATCTCTTGTAACCGTGAAGGCAAACATCTTTCTGTCCTGAATGGAGTTTTCAATAGTCTTGATCTTCTCCATCAATGTGTCGGATACAGATTCTTTGGTATGAACCGAACTATCTGGAATGTCATATATCAGCTTTTGCACAGATGCAAGCTTGACTACCAGTACTAAAAGCGTGATCACGACCAGCGCTATTGCGAAGTCTTTTACAAATCTGTATTGCATTATACCTCCTTCTTCACTTTGAACACAGAGAGCTCAATGGTAACTCTATACTTCGAAGGAGCTCCCGCTACAGCAGTATTGTTCTTTTCGTTTATCTGCGCAGGAGAGATGTCGAGCGAGTGGATCTTGATAATGTTATCAAGGGCTTCCAAATCGGATATGAACTGACCCATCTGTACGAAGTTCGCGACTAATTCGATGTTGTATGTGGTCTCAATGAGGTTTGGCAGAGAGAACTTATTTGTATCTACCAGCTTATTGAGAGAGATCTTACGATTGTGCGCAAGTTCACCTATGGTTCTCTTGAAGTCGTTGACTTCTTCAAAGGTAAATCTGCCACTTCTGGTAAGACTGTTATCGATTATGCGAGCAAACTGACTGAGCTGTTCGTCCAGGATTCTAGCGCTATTGAGCTTTTCTTGAGCGACTTTGATCTTGGCATCCAGGTTTTCGATAGCTTCTTGCTTCTTCGTAACGGTATCAGTGATTAGAGTGAAGAGGCCGACGGTCACGAGAATCATTACAAGGATAAAGGCTATGTATTTCTCTCTCATTTGGTCACCCCTTTTTCACGGCTATAGCATTCAATAACGAATTCCAGGATATCGGTATCCTTAACTGTCTGCTTTGTGATGAGGCCAGATTTGATCTCTGGGAAATCGTTGCTGATCTCGGGATTGGATTTCAATCTGTCGATAAACATATTGATCAAATCGATCTCTTTCACATTGGCATCTACAGGTGTGATTCCGTTCAGAGTAAGAATACCGTTGTTGAAGCTGAATTTTCTCACGGCCAGATTGTCGTTTATCTCTGCAGCCAGAGCGACCATTTTTTTCGCCCAGAAAATACGGTTTGTAAATGTATTGGTGAGGCGATCCAAATCGTTGCTGGATAGATATTCTCCGCTGGTCTGGAAACTCTTGAGCTGAGCTTCAGTTTCTCCCAGATAAACGCGACGATTTTCGATCTTGCTATCCAGGACTGAATTATAGTAATAGAAAGTAGCGCTGAGAGCGATCAAACCAATAACAAAGATGAGAATGGCATTGCGGAACGTCTTCTTCTCACGTTCTGCCTGTACCTTCATCTCACCAAATTTGTTCAGGTTTATCCGGAAATAAAATACTTGATTCATTCGTTCTCTCCTACTCCATTCTCATGGCAAGACCGATGGCCAGTGATAGCTGCGGGTCTTTCTTGTCATGGAATTTTTCTGGCATTTCGACGTTTATAAAAGGCATATACACCTCAGTAGGGATACTTACCTTTTCTTGAATGTATTCTACCAAGCCGTTAAGTTTGGCAGATCCACCCATTAGATATACTTTACGGAAATCGCTATTACCTGCTTCTTTCACGTAGAAGCGAAGTGATCTACGAATCTCTTCGACAATCACCTCTTCGGTGGATTTCTCAGAAATGTCCAACATGCTGATAGTGGTGGTCTCTGGCGCATTTGGATCGTCGAGGAGTCCCCATTTGAGCTTGTGATCTTCTGCGGCCTTATATTCCAATTGGCGTTTACGCATGATGTCACGCGTGAATTGGTATCCACCGTAAGGAATATCTCTGGAGAACAGTTTTGAATTCGGGCCCCAAATCACCAGGTTGGTGCGGTGAGCGCCGATATTCAAGAGCACATAAACTCCATCCTCAACAAAAGAATTGAGGGCAAAGCTATTGGTAACTGCCAGAGAATCGATATCCACGATATTAGCTGTCAAACCAGCAGAGGAAAGAGTGTTGGTATGCGAATTCAGGACTTCTCTGGTCGTGGCAGCAAGGAGAATATTCATGTTGTTCGTCTTTTCTTCCACGTTGATTACCTGATAATCCAATACCATGTCGTTTCCACTGATCGGAATGTGTTTTTTGGCTTCAAAGAACAGCGCAGATTCGAGCTCATCTTCCGGCAGGAAAATGGTCTTGATCTGCTTGATGCTGGTATTGTCGCCGCCAATCGAAGTGACTAAGTGCCTAACCTTTTTAGGATTGATATGCAGTGTTCTCATCATCTCGGACAGAATCGGTGCAAACCGATCGGATCGAAGATCGGATGGGATATATTCAACCCCCTCAGGTACAGTAGGCCTGATTTCATAGTTCAACAGCTTAAAGCCATCATGCAGTTTTTTAAGATGCACGATCTTTATGCTGTGAGAACCAATGTCTATACCCACTGATTCTTTGAACTTAACCTGCTTTTTCTTCTTCATATTTCCTCTTTATATTTGCTTTCGATATTATAGAGACGTGGGTGGTTTCTTCAGCGTCCAAATTTCTCCTTGAAGCGGAGTTGATCCACCCCGGAGGTTTACATCCGGGAAGTCGTTTGGAGACACTCTCAGGAACCTTGTATCAAAATGGTAGTTCTTTTTATATCCGGACCCAGAGCCGGTTGAGCCGACGGCATTCCTCTTTGAGAATGTGAAAGATTGTCCACCCTGCACGATTGGCTCGGTCCAGTTAATTGAAATCGGATGACCGCACATATCTTCAGGAACGTTCCAAATACCACTGTTGGAAGGATATTCGCCATCGTTACCGCTTCTATGCACAAATCCACGTCTTCTTTGGGCCACTGAGCCCCAGAGATTGATTGAACCTCGTTCTGCGTATGGCTGTCTTTCTGGCCACAAGGGATTGTAGTATGGAAGGTCCAGTGCAGGCCGCGGGGTCACCTGAGATCCGTTTGGCAAAGTAGGCCAGGGGGTACCAGATATTGGGGGATAGCGTCTGCGATGAATGTCAATCCTGCTATAGAGGACTCCCTGATGGACATAGGCTTGAGTCGAGGGATGTGGATGCTGGTATTCATAGGAGAAAACACCATCAAAATGTGAATTCGTGCTTTGCCCCAGGGCGCATAAAGCTGCATAAATAAAGATTCCACCTCCCGCGTCAGGCCCCACATTGGGGTGAACTCTGCCTACCAGAGTATCCGGATCAACAAATCCATACTTGATCAGAATAGACTTCTCGGAGATAATCCCCACGATGTCATTTCGATTGTAGTTGAATCTATCGTCTGGAGCAGAGCCTGGAACCGTTCCGGTGAGGGTGATATCACCCACAAGAAATAGGGTATCCGCAGCACCAAAGGTCTGTCTCCCGGTAAAGCTACCTCGCAGCCAAAGCTTGTTGTTGCAAAATACTGATCTTCTATTGGACATATTGGACATCTGAGTCCAAACAGTATCTGCACCAGTCCAGCTATTACGGAATAGATATGGTCCCGGAATTGGAGGATATGAGGCATACACAGAGGCTGAATCCCGACGAACCATAACCTGTCCTCTATAAACAGATGCATAAGATCCCTCGGAGTTGATCATGAAGATCAGATCATTCGCATCTTCATTGCCTATATGATGGCCATTTACACGGACATTATTGGCAAGAGGAGGATATTCGTAAGTATGATAATCTTCTACATATCCATCCAGGAAAACATCATCATTCGGAATCACACCAGAGAAGCTTTGAATCTTGCCGGCAGTTGTCACCAACTCCCAGAAGGTCGGCCAGCCGTTGTTTGAGCCGCCACCTGCTTGCTTGATCCAGATATCGGTATTACTATGCAATCTTCCTTTTATAACGTCTGGTCCCCAGAAATAGACATTGGTTCCGTTGGTAGATTCTTCATTATCCGTGAAATAGTGAAACTCGGAGAAAGTACGCTTTCTAAGAGTGAACTCACCATACTTGCGGACGATGGAATCGTTTCGGGTGCCAATCACAACACGTCCTGTACCCCGTGCTGGCTGAGACAGAGTACGCACAGTGTACCCACCTGTCTTAAACCCTCCCTGGGCAATTTGAATCTCGTCTTCTGTTACCAGAGATCTCAGTTTTATGGTTTTCTTCATATTTGAGCTGACGATTTCCATAGTTTTGGGACGTAGATACATTTGCGAGCCGGTGAACCCTGTCAAAGAAACAACAGCCTGGCCACGAACACCTTCTGATCTCAGGGAATGTAGGGCCTGAACAGTGTCGTAGTCATAATTGAACCCAACGACGTCTCGCATCGCCAGATTGGCCATTGTAAAACCAGACATCAGGCCGACAACAGCGAGTACCAGGGCAACCGTAAGGTTTCCCCTTTCGTTTCTTAGCATTTTTCTCATAATTCCTCCCCGGTTAGGAGTTCTATCCACGCTAACGGATCGCCATTATCGTGGAATAATTCACGTATCGGAAACGGTCTTTACCAGTCTGGACACTTGCCGACAAGGCTATCTTGACTGCTTTGAGATCGCTTCCCTGATTATGTTGAGACATGGTAAATTTATCGACCTTCATGATATCTTTCTGCCTGCCTTTGGGGAATAGATCCACCAACTGGGAATTCACAGGACCATGAGTATAGCGGGTCTTGATAGCTGAGCCATCAAAAAAGAACTCAATCCGGTTATATTTATAAACCTCAGATGTTTCCGGTTGGTGGCAGATAAGCTTCTGACTACCAATACCGATACCTGATGCTTCAAATTCCAACCGTTCTGATGTAACCACACCATAAAAGGCCACATCGTTGCCAGTACCGACCAGCATACCACTTTTGATCGTCTGTAAAGTCTCAAACGCAGATTTCTGCAGATCGACCCAGCGCGATAGTTCTGTAAACTTTGAAAAGAAGATACTAAATCCGGCTGCGGCTGAAGCCAGCAGGAAACCAGATATCAGCATTACCGTAGTAAGCTCGATTATGGTATAGCCAGATTGTGAGCCAAGTACTGAGAACTTGATATTCTTCATCTTAGTCATCACCTGTAAATATCCTCTCTCAAGATTATATTGCGCACTTTATCATCTCCAGGTTCAATCCACTGTACCTTAGCCGTCAGAGCGTAGTATGGCAGGCTAAGGCTACCATAACTCTCTGCCGTGGGCAGAACCGTAACGGTCATGGAACCGATAAGCTGCTTCCCTTTGGGCAGGTAGTCGATGACAACCGGCCTGTTGTTGAAAGGAGCAAACGCACCATTATAGTTTGTATAATGAAAGTACTGCCATTCCAGCTCACCAGAAGCAAGCAGGGTAGCGACTCGATCGCGGTAATTGCGAAGAATCTGCTTTTCGGCATATACTATTCCTATATATATACTCAGGATGGTTCCGACAATCACAATTGCCGTGACCATCACCTCGAGAAGAGTGATTCCCTTCTCGTTTGATAATACTCTTAGCACCCTACCCCCTTGTTTTTCTGTTGGCATTTGAGTGGGAACTGTGGGATGCAAGGCCATTAACCTAAAATCCTGCACCAGTAGCAAACATCTTTGGATTTTCCGCAAACTCTTCAGCGATTGTGCGTTCAATCAAGTTGTTCATTACGAGGTTATACAGGGATTGGTCACGTGTTTGCATTCCTTCTTTGGTACTTGCCTGAATAACTGAGGGCAACTGATAGGTCTTTTCTTCACGGATAAGATTTCGGACAGCAGCATTGGCAACCATGATCTCAACGCCGGGCACGCGGCCCTTTCCGTCCTTGGTGGGCAGCAATATCTGAGATAAGACTGCTTCCAAGGATTCAGATAGCATTGAGCGTACTTGTTGTTGCTGTTCTTTGGGGAACATATCAATGATACGGTCTATAGACTTTGTACAGCTTCCAGTATGCAGAGTAGCAAACACCAAGTGTCCTGTCTCCGCTGCAGTCAACGCAAGAGAAACGGTCTCAAGGTCACGCATTTCACCCACCAGGATCACATCCGGATCCTCACGCAGGGCAGAACGCAGAGCTGCAGTAAACGACCAGGTGTCATGGCCCAGCTCACGTTGGTTGATCAGAGAGTTTTTACTTGAGTGTACAAACTCAATAGGATCTTCAACTGTGATGATGTGGCAATTACGATTGTCGTTTATGGAATCTATCATCGTGGCCAAAGTAGTGGATTTACCGCTACCAGTAGGTCCTGTGACCAGGATCAAACCTTTTTCTTTGGTTGTGAGTTTCTTGATTACTTCTGGCAGATGCAGTTCGCTGTAAGACTTGATCTCATTGGGAATCACACGGAAAGCCGCGGATATACCATTTATCTGATGAAATGCGTTTACACGGAAGCGAACGTCAGTGCTCAGCTTCGTGGAAAAGTCTATCTCCAGATTCTTTCTGAACATCTCTTGCTGTACTTCGTTCATGACGCCGTACACGAGATTTTCCATTTCTTCCAGAGACAATATTGGAAGATTCAGTCTTTTCATACGGCCATTGACTCGCACCATGGGGTGCGAGCCTGTGGCTATATGCAAATCTGATGCACCCGCTTCAGCAGTGAAACGGAGTAATTCATGTATAGTCAATTTACCTTCCTCCCGATTAATCGGTTTCAGTTCCCCCGGTCTCTGGATTGGTGTAGGTGTCAACTCCATAACCATGGAATTTTGCTTCATCAACATCATACCAAACCTGTTTGCCTTCGCCGCCGGCAAAGTCTTGTGTGGAGGTGGCAATGTACTTTGTGGGAGGATTTCCAACTACTTCAAACTTCCAATTCTTGGTTGTGCTATTACCCAAACGAGCTTCTTTGAGGGCCTGTTCAAGTGTAAAACCATCGGTGCTACCGGTAGTCTGAATCTGTACGTCGAATGATTTGCGGATCGTGCTGATCGCTGTCTGGGCTTCGGTCGAACGTGATCTTTCCACATAACGAAGGTAACGTGGAACGGCGATAGCTGCGAGGATCGCAACAATAATAACGACGACTAAGATTTCGATAAGGGTAAAACCCTTTTGATTTCTGGTTTGTTTGAGCATTCTTTTCTCCTAATACGAAGTATTTTTTTAGTTACCGACATATATGCACGATGCGTGCCAAAAGGAAAACTAAATTTCAGGCCGCCGCCCACGAATTAAAAAGACTTGACGAATATTGCGAGCTTCGATTTTCGTGCAGACCATGCTTTAATATACAAAAAACAAAGGAGCTGTTAATGTTTATTAGCAAGACAACACTCGCCCTTCTGATCGCAGCTATCTTGTGCTTTTCTTTACTCACTGCCCAGGAAGCCACACCCACGATCAGCAGCCAGAACAAAGTCAATGACACAGACATATTAGCAGAATTTGACGGGGGTAAGATCCTCCGAAAAGATCTGAACGACAAAATTTCCAAACTGCCACCCCAGGTTCAGGGCAGATATAAAACTGTTGATGGTCAGACCCAAGTCCTGGATATCATGGCCACCGAAGAGATCTTTTATACCAAGGCTTTGCAGCTCAATATCCAAAGCGACCCCATGGTACAGGAAAAGATCAACGCCGGGAAAAAACAGTTCTACATCCAGGAGTACTACAAGCGAAACGTCACCGATATCCTAAGCCTGACCGAGCAGGACAAACGTGACTTTTACCAGGAAAACATGGCTGCGTTCTTCATCCACCCCTATCTATCTATATATTATATCCAGACAGAAGATGAAGCCACCGGCAATAAAGCTCTGACAGAACTGCAAGCCGGCACGCCCTTTGATCAAGTTTCTGATAAGTACAATAAAAATACATACGCCAAAGGCCTGAAAGGCAGAATCAAAAACATCCGCCTCAATGGTCATATCCCCGGTATTGGCAACGATTCCGAACTGGACATCCTCATCGATGCCGCTTCCAAAAACCTCAATACAATAGTAGGCCCAGTGCAAACCCCTACAGGCTGGCATGTATTCCAGGTCTCTGAGAGAGTCGAAGGCAGACAGCGCGCCTATGAAGAAGTAGAATCCGAAGTGGAACAACGCCTGCGTCCCCTGCGTGAATCCGAGATGCTCAAGACCGCGATTACAGCCCTCAGAGCCAAGTACAACGTAGTCGTAGACTCTACCCTGATCAATTCAATCGATCTCCGAAACAGAAAGAATAACGCTGCCATCGAAGGGTTTAACCTCGTGAATGCTTCCGATGCATCGCTCCGCCTGACAGTGAAAGAACTATTGGATAGATTTGAAAAGATGAGCCCCCAGGAACAGGTTTTCTACACCAAAAGCGGGGGAGCAGCCCAAGTGATCGATCAGGAACTGATGAGAGGCCTGATGTATCTGGCTGCGGTGGAAGCCCGTTATGAAGATTATTTCAAAGACGATCCCGAATACGTCCAGATGCAACGCTATCACATCCTCCAGGAAGCTTTTAAAAGATTGGTACTGGATAGAATTAACGTCACTTCCGATGATGCCAGAGCATATTACGAGAGCAAAATCGATGCCTATACCACTCCTGAATCCCGCTCCATTCAGGTGCTTTGGTTTGAAGATCAGAGATCGGCCACCAGAACATGGAAGAAATTTGTAAAAGCAGCCCGCAGGAACCGCGAGAAAGAAATCGAAAAACTGATCGCCCAAAACTCCTCCAAACCTGAACGCTCCGTCTATGAGAATCAGTACAACAACGGTATCATCACCGGTATCGGCCCCGACCAGGATTTCTCCAAGCGAGTGTGGGAACTCAAGGTCAATGAAGTAAGCGATGTCTTTGTCAATGCCAAAGGCGAGATCGTCTTCTTTAGAGTCCTGAGCGAAACTCCAAAAGTGGTAAAACCCTTTACAGAAGTGGAACCCCGCATCTATGGAGCCTTAAAAAAAGAAGTCGAAAAGACCGTGCAAGAACAGGTGACAGAAGAGCTCTACCTCGAGTTTAACATGAGAAAATATCCAGAACGCATCCGCCTCCTGCTCTCTGCTGAAGAGCTCTTTAACCTTGCCGACAACTCTGCCCGCCAGCGTAAATTCAAAGATGCCCTCGTCTATTACGACCAGATAATCAACAACTATGTAAATAACGTTGACGATTACAAGGCCTACTTCATGAAGGCTTTCCTGGTCGCGGAAGAGATGAACGAAAAGGGTGCTGGCTTGGAACTCTTCAAAGCCTTCCTCAGAAAGTATCCTACTGGGGAATTGAACGAATCCGCCCAGTTTATGATCGACGAATTGGAAGGCAGACACGATGCCCGTTTCGAAGATGATACCTTTGACGCAGAATAAAGCATAACAACTCCATCCAGATTGAGGAATGCCCCGGCATTCCTCTTTTTTTTTGCTCATGAAGCCCAGATAATCAATACCTGTTGTGCCAACAACCGATTTCTTTTGATGTGCAAGGGTCTTAGAAAACCAACCGCTCACCGATGATAATCCAGTTTCTGCTGATGTGCTACAGCCTCAGAGATTGTAAACTCACCTCCTTCCCCTCTCTCCTCTGTAAACTACGTTTACATTGAAACAGCTCGTATGTACCCTAAAACATTATTATCACTAGCTTTATTCCCTTCCAAGAGCACGACAATTATGCCCTCGGGCGGGGCAATTCCCTGCCAGAAACACTACTTCGTGTT
>CAZZCS010000014.1:0-34442 GCA_964652645.1 uncultured Candidatus Cloacimonadota bacterium
TACGATTGGCCTCCGGGTTCTGCGATCCGCTCAAGAGGTAAGAGTGATCCCCAAAAGTTATTTCTTTGATCCTTTTTTCGGAGCTGCTGCTGAATTCTTTGATGCGATTCAGGAGGGATACTTCGCGGATGACGTCCCAGTAGTGCTGAGCTCTCGCTTCATCATAGAGATCGAAGAGCCGCTTGAAGGCGTTATTGGCCCATTCGATTCTGCCCTCGGAATTGATAGACCAGAGGGCGTCTTCGATTGTGCCCACGATGAGACGTAGTTCTTCTCTATGGATGGCAAGGTGGCCGATAGTGCTGTCGAGCTTGCCCAGCATCTTGTTGATGCTCTGTCCCAGCTCGTTAAACTCTTCTACATTGAGGGTAGGGATTCTCTGGGTATGATCGCCTTTGCTGACTTTTTCGGCGATCTCTTTGATCTTTTTGTATTGACGGTTGAGCAGCCTGAAGGTGAGGAAGAGGATAAGGGAGGTGGATAGCAGCATGATCAGCAGGATGGAGATCTGCGGCAAGTCCAGGCGGAGAAGGGTGGCCAACAGGACGAAATTTAGAAGGTTAAAAAGGATGAGGGTGCCATTCAGGCTATGTTTTTCCACTACTCCGCGTCTCCCAGAAGCTCAAATTTGTAGCCAACCCCGCGCACATTGGTGATGCAGACATTGTAGTCTCCGATCTTATCCCGCAGGTTTTTGATGTGGACGTCCACAGTTCGCTCGATCACGATTTTGTCGTTTCCCCAGAGGTAATCCAGAATCTGGCTGCGATTGTAAACCCAGCCCGGACGCTTGGTAAGGAGCTGGAGGATCTTGAATTCGGTGAGGGTAAGATCGATGCGTTTACCGTGCAGAAAGGCCTCGTATCGGTTGAAGTCCAGCTTGAAGTCCTCGCTGATCTTCAGGACATTCTTCTCAGTTTCCCAGCTAGACCTGCGCAGGATGGCGCGAACTCTGGCAATGAGTTCCTTGCTGTCGAAGGGCTTGGTTACATAGTCATCGGCGCCATACTCCAGCCCTTTTACCCTGTCTTCGATCTCGACTCTGGCGGTGAGCATCAGGATCGGGATGCTTTGGGTAGCGGGGTCAGTTTTGATCTTTTTGCAGGCTTCCAGACCATCCAGATCGGGAAGCATCAGATCCAGTATGATCAGGCAGGGAACTTCTGTCTCCAGGGCTTGGAGCATGGGGATAGCCCTCTCAAAGCATCTGGTTTCGAAACCTGCCGTCTGCATCTTGAGCGCTACTAGCTCCAGGATATCGGTCTCATCTTCCACTATGTAGATTAGATTCTGCATCAAACTCTCCTAATTTTGGATGCGTCCATCCTTTTCGGCGGCCTCATCTTTGACAAGGAAAAAGTGTCAATTTCTGGTTAATAATTCTTAACAATCTGGTTTCGCAAGCTATAGAAGTAACGTGACTTAGGCTCTTGCATAGCTTAACTAAATCTTAACACAACCCACATAAAATCTTAACATTAGATTCGTATAACAGGGCATCATGCACACAAAATTAAGGAGAAATTCATGAAATCATTAAAATGGTTTAGTTTCGCAATCGCGGCAATCATTATTTCGATCCCTGCATTAGGTTTCGCCCAAGAGACAAGAGTAGGAGGCGAACTTTGGAATCGCTGGACATATCAGAGCGGCAAATCTGCTGCGACTGGTGATAACATTACTAAGAAGAATGCTTTTGCTCTGGAAAGAGGTTACTTTGACCTGCGCACAAAGTTCTCCGAGGCTACCTCGGCCCGTTTCACGGTTGATATGTTTTCCACCGACGCCCTCAAAGATGGTGCCGGGCTGAAGCTCAAATATGGATTCGTCGATTTTAATGGTATCATCCCAGTGGAAGATATGACCCTTACTGCTGGATTGCAAAAAGTATATTTCGGAACTCTGTATGATTGGGATTACACTCTGATCGGAAAAGCTCCCGCAGATGAATACAAAGTAGCAAACTCGGCAGATTTTGGCCTTAGTGTAAATGGATACCTGCCCGCTGGCTTTGGCGAATACGCTGTTGGCTTGTACAACGGTGAAGGCTACAAAGTATTTGGTTCCAATATGAAGGACAATACCTCCATGGAATTTTTGGCCAATGTCCGCGTCGTTCCTATTGCAGGAGTAACCCTGGGTGCTTCCTTTATGACCAATAGCGTGGAACGCGAGAAAGCCCTGGCAGACGACGCTCCTGTAGCTGGCTACCAGACTCAGAACTTGATCGATGGTATGGCACGTCTGGCTTATGGCCCTGTCAATGTCTGGGTGGAATACATTTCCAAGTCTGAAGAATATCCCAATGTCTCAGACGGTTCCAAAGACTATACTGCCAACGGGATCATGATCATGCCTGTGGTATCCCTCCACAAGATTATCGGGCAGGATGTACAGGTTATCGGTCGCTACGACAGATGGGACGAGACGGATAACGCCTCCAATAAACACCTTTTGAATACAATCACCGGTGGGGTAAACTACAACTTTATGCACGATGCCAGCTTCAACCCCCGCATGCAATTGCAATTGAACCTCGTCCAGAAGACCTATGATGAAGACGAATCTGCTGCCTCTTATGCCAATCAGATGAAAGATAGCACCACCGTGATGATGCAGCTCAAATATCGCTTTTCCAGCACCATAAAATAGTTTTAGGAGATAAAATGAAGAAATCACTAGTTATTCTCAGCATAGCTCTGGTCTTACTTGTAGCCTTTGCGCCTCTCTTTGGCCAAAGATCAAACCAGATCACAACTTCCGGTTCCACCACTGTGTTGCCTGTAGCCCAAGCTGCTGCAGAAGCCTATATGAACAAGAATCCTCAAATCAATATCTCCGTACGTGGCGGAGGCTCTGGAGTCGGCGTGGCCGCCCTTCAAAACGGTACAGTCGATGTCGCCAATTCCTCCCGTCCCATGAAGTCCAAAGAGATTGCTGCCTGTAAAGCCAAGGGCATCAACCCCGCAGCCTATGCTGTTGCCAACGATGGGATCGCGATCGTAGTCCACCCCAGCAATCCTGTAAAGAATCTGTCAGTTGCTCAGATCCGTGATATCTATACGGCTAAGATAAAGAACTGGAACCAGGTCGGCGGCCCAAACCTTCCGATCGTAATCATCTCCCGCGACGTTGCCTCAGGTACATTTGAAGTGTTTAACGACAAAGCACTCAAGGGTGCCAAAGTGGACGGAGCTGCTCAGATGCTCGCTTCCAACAATGCCATCGTGACTACCGTTACCAGCACTCCTGGAGCTATCGGTTATGCCGGACTGGGATATATCACTGACGGTGTCAAAGTGGTAACAGTCGAAAACGTAATGCCCAGCGAAGCTTCAGTGAAGGACGCCAGCTACCCGCTCTCGCGTAAGTTGTATATGTACACCAATGGCTCTGCCAAAGGTGAAGTGGGAAAATTCATCGCATTCATCCAATCTGCAGAAGGTCAAGCCTTGGTCAAGAAGCAGGGATTCATTACTCTGAACTAAACTAAGCAGATTATGGTGGTGCCAGTATCCGGGCTGGGCACCACCTGCTTTTGAGGATTGATATGAACAGTTATAAAGACAAGCTATTCAAAGGGATCACCTACGTGGCGTCCCTTTTTGTAATAGTGTTTCTATTTGGGATAATCTTCAGCATCTTCAGGGAAGGATTACCTCTTTTCAACAAGGTTTCGATCGTGGAGTTTTTGACTGGGACGCAGTGGTATCCCACGCATGCGGAGCCGGAATTTGGCATATATACGCTGATTCTGGGATCCTTTTATGTGACTCTGGGTGCCTTGGTGCTGGCCATCCCCCTGGGTTTGGGGTCTGCGATCTTTATCTCCGAAGTAGCCAGTCCCCGGTTGCGAGAATTTGCCAAACCGGTTGTGGAACTGCTGGCAAGTATCCCTTCTGTGGTGTACGGACTCTTTGGAATGGCCTTTATGGCTCCGCTCCTGCGCGAGTGGTTCGATCTTCCTACGGGACTGAACATCTTTTCCGCCTCAATAATCCTGGGGATGATGGTGGTGCCGATCATTGCCTCTATGTCTGAGGATGCCATTTCGACAGTGCCAAAGAACCTGAGAGAAGCTTCCCTGGCCTTGGGCGCTACCAAGTGGGAGACAATCGTAAAGGTAGTGGTACCTGCCGCAAAAAGCGGGATCATTGGCAGCGTCCTCCTCGGTTTTGGCCGGGCAGTTGGCGAGACCATGGTGGTCTTGATGGTAGCAGGCGGATCTGCTCACATTCCCAAGAGCATCTTCCAGTCCGCACGGCCTATGACATCTACGATAGCGGCTGAAATGGGCGAGACGGTAATCGGAGACATGCACTATCGCTCTCTATTTGCGATAGCCATCGTGCTCTTTGTAGTCACGTTTGTGACAAATCTGATTACCGAACTGGTCTTTCTCAAGAGGAGCAGCAGATGATAGTAAGAAAGCTGAAGAGTTCGCTTGGGATCGGCTTTTTGGGGGCAATGCTGCTGATTACGGCATTGTTTTTGATAGTATTTTTGGCACGTATCTTTTACATGGGCTCCAGCGTTTTGAGCTGGGAGTTTATCAGCAGTCCGCCCCGCGAAGCAATGACGGCAGGCGGCATCTACCCGGCAATCGTGGGTACTTTCTGGCTCACAGTCGGGTCTATTCTGATCGCTCTACCGCTGGGGATCCTGACGGCTATCTACCTCGTGAGCTATGGCAAACCTAGATGGTTTGTGCGCACAGTCAAGATCGCCATAAACACCCTGGCAGGAGTTCCCTCCATTATTTACGGCCTCTTTGGAATGGCTATTTTTGTAAATCTCTTCCGGATGGACGTCTCGCTGCTGGCAGGATCTCTTACCCTGGCGGTGCTGGCGTTACCGATCATTATCAACGCTTCCGAAGAAGCCCTGCGCGGGGTACCCAGGGATTTTAGGGAAGCGTCACTGGCTCTGGGAGCGACGGAGCGGCAAACCATATTGCGGGTACTCCTCCCCACAGCCTTCCCAAACATCCTCACAGGCACTATTATCAGCATTGGCCGGGTAGCAGGAGAGACTGCTCCGATCTTGTTTACAGCCGCTACTTTTTACTCACGGAGATTGCCTCAGACTCCCTTTGATGAAGTAATGGCTCTGCCATACCACATCTACGCCTTGATGACAGAAGGGACTCATGCCGCAAAACAGGTACCTATTGCCTATGGAACAGCCCTCGTGCTGATGTGCCTCGTCCTCTGCATAAACGCCATTGCAATCACCATCAGATATAAAATAAGGAAGACCAGAAAATGGTAAAAGAACAGATAAAAACCGAAGACCTAAACTTGTGGTTTGGCCAAAACCACGTCTTGCACGACGTCAATATCCCCGTTTACGAGAAAAAGATTACAGCGATGATCGGCCCTTCCGGATGTGGAAAATCCACTCTATTGAGATGCTTCAACCGGATGAATGATCTGATCGATAGCACCAAAATCCGCGGCAAGGTGATGCTCAGCAGTGAGGATATCTATGCCCCAGGAGCAAACGTCACCAATATCCGCACCCGGGTAGGGATGGTCTTCCAAAAGCCCAATCCATTCCCCAAGTCTATTTACAACAACGTTGCTTATGGTCTTGCCATCCAGGGCAAGCTCTCCAAATCTGCCATCAACGAGAGAGTGGAGCAGAGCCTCAAAGATGCCTGGATCTGGGACGAAGTAAAAGATAGACTCCACGAATCCGCCTTTTCCCTCTCGGGTGGACAGCAGCAACGGCTCTGCATTGCCCGGGCTCTGGCAAACAACCCAGAAGTCCTGCTTTTGGACGAGCCCACATCCGCTTTGGATCCCCAGTCAACAGCGAAAATCGAAGAACTCTGCCTCAGCCTCAAAAACCAGGTCACCATCCTGATCGTTACTCACAACATTGCCCAGGCTGGCAGGATATCGGATTTCACGGCTTTTATGTATCTGGGCGACCTGGTAGAATTTGGCCCCAGCGAAAAGCTCTTCACAGTTCCCAAAGACAGTCGCACAGAAGCATACCTGACGGGGGTGTTTGGCTGATGAGAAACTTTGCATTTTGTCCCCAATCCCATTATACTAATAGTAAAGATACTAGGAGAACCGATGCTTAGCATAAAGATAACAGAGCTCAAAAAACTGCTCATGGCCGAGGCCTCACTCGTCGAAAAGATGGTTTCCATGGCTTTTCAGGGCTTGAACAGTGACACGAGAGAGAGTTTTGACGACGTCCAGATCTTTGAAAAGAGAGTGAACCAACTCGAGATCGAGATCGAGAATAAATGTACCTCGACGATCGCCCTGCATCAGCCGGAAGCCAAAGACTTGCGTACCATATTGATGATCTACAAGATAAACAACGATCTGGAAAGGCTGGGTGATCAAGCTGTAAACATCGCAGAAAGCGTGATCAATCTCTCCTTCAACCCCGTTCTAAAGCAGCTTCCCGAGCTCAAGGAAATGAAGATTAGCACCCTGCAGATGCTTAAAGAGAGCCTGGACGCTTTCACCAATGAAAACACAGATCTAGCCAAAAAAGTGTGCGAGGATGATAATATCGTGGACGATTTTAACCGCTCGATTGCCACGCATCTTATCGTTTTGATGAAAGAAAATCCTCAGCACATAGAGGAATATCTCCATCTCCTCCGGATTGCCAAAAACCTGGAACGGATCGCAGATCTCTCTACCAACATTGCCGAAAACACCACTTATCTGGTTCGTGGAAAAGTAATAAAACACAATTATGATAATCCCCAGGGGATAGTATGATCAAGGTACTTTTTGTATGTGTGCACAATTCTGCCCGCAGTCAGATGGCAGAAGAGCTGTTGCGAGCCAAGCTCGGCGACAGGGTAGCCGTTCAGAGCGCAGGGCTGGAGCCCGGAAACCTCAATCCCCTCGTGGTAGATGTCCTCAAGGAGCTTGGGATCGATATCGGCGGAAAAGCGACTCAGAGCGTCTTTGACATCTACAAACAGGGAGTCCGCTTTCACTACGTGATCACCGTGTGCGACGAAACCAGCGGTGAGCGTTGCCCCATCTTCCCCGGACCTGTAAAGAGATTGCATTGGAGCTTTCCCGATCCTTCCTCATTCGAGGGCAGCTATGAGGAAAAGCTGGAGCAAACCCGGCTCGTGCTGAAGATGATAGATCAAGCCCTGGAAAAGTTTGTGACTGAGGTTGAGATTCCATAACGGAGCATCCAGAGTCAGGGATCATTGGCTGGCTTGCGTGCTTACGTTTCACAGCTAAATCTCTCTTCTCGTGAGAATTATATAATGCTCCCCGGATAGGTGGATTCCCAAAAGTGGGAGATTTGCTCAAAACCGTGTTTACGATAAAAACGGTAAGCGGCGGAGTTACTCTCTGCTACGCGGAGTCGGATCCGGGCATAGCCTCGAGCTCTGTACTGGTTTACAATGTGGGCCAGGACAGCTCCTCCAAGGCCTTGTCCCTGATAATCGGGATGGATTACCAGATCGGAGATATAGTCTTTTTGGCAGATCCAGGCCCCGACCAGATTACCGCCAAGATCCAAGCCGCCAGCTTCTCCCGATTTTGCCTTGTCCCGTAGGTTATTTAAAAAGGCTTCGCTGCCTCGGGTAAATGCATCCAGACTCCAACCATTAGCTTCGTTCAGCTCTTTATATGCCATGTCAAAGAGAGCTCCCGCTTCGAGGGGTTTCGTATCTTCGAAGCCATGCAGAATACATCCGGGAGGAAAATCATGAGTGGAGATGTCGGTAGCTAGTTCCATTTGATGCCCGCACATATCTGTGATAAATCCCAGCTTTTGTGCCATCCGGATCAGGCTTTTGTTATCAGCATAGCAGTTGAAGCACACTTCGGATAGGCTCTTGTTTTCAAGCATAGTTTGAGTGTTCGCTCTGATGCTGCTGGCAACCTCAGGTGCCGGGTCTTGAGTAAAAGAACAATAGATGAACCCCATGTCACCAGCGGTCAGGCAAAGAGCTATACCGCCTGGCTCCATAACGATTATCTCGTAGGGGTTTTGAGAAACAAAATCCGCGGCTTGGGGTGAAATCTTCATCAGAAGCTTAAGTGTTTCCTGCTTCATCTTGCTACCTATCCTGTTTTATGACATATTCTTATAGAGGTGAAGGGTATATATACCGCTTCCCATCTTGCTAGATTATCCAAGCTGGCTTTCACGTCAAGTGTCTTCCTCGCCTGTACCTTCGCCTCGTGTTCGCTTCGTGTTCCCCTCGAGATCGCCTCGAGTACTCGAGGCGATCTCGAGGGGAAGTCGAGGCTAAAACGAGGCAAAGGGTAAGGGAAAGTTGAGAATGTAGAGAGGGTGGAGTACAGGCGGTCGCCGTACCGCCTAGCTATGTCTCTGCGAAGTAAAAAAAACTCGGCGCTTCAGGCGAGCGCCAGTACAGGCCGGCCCCTAATTGACCCGTATGAGCCAAAAAGTAGCGTAGCGAGCCCCTCTATGCCCGGCCATCCATAATATCGCTTCTCTGAGGACTATCAATGCTAATTATGTAAAAATAATACTAAAAACCGAGATTGTTCTTGACACACCATCACAGCCAATATTTTCTGCAAAATAAATCATCCAGCTACTTTTCCTGATGAAATGAGCAACGCAGCCCGGTAGTTCCAAGCCAGAGCTAAAAGAGCTGATATCGCGGGCGCAGGTATTCTGGTTGATTGTCCATAAAGACTTTAGCCCCATGAGGGATGGAGGAAGAGGTATGAGCGTGAATCGTATAGTAGCTACGATGTTGTGTATCCTTATGATGGTATTGTTGCAGACAGCGTGGGGTGTACAGGTCACTCCATTTCGGGTTGCTGAGAGCAATGCCGAGCGAATCGTTCTGGAGATTGCTAGTCCGGCTCCCCAGATTGAGCGGGTTCTTATAGGCGGAGAGAGTTTTAACCGTATAAGTATCGAAGGAGCAGAGTTCACAGCCGAAGATGGCCATCCGGAGCTACCGCTATTTAGCGGTATGGTAGCCATTCCCCCCAATGCCTCTTACAATCTCAGCTACGAGATCACCCAATCCCGCAGGATCACAAACGTCAGGCCCAGTCCTGTGACCGGGAGATCGGGTTCCCTCAGGCTATCAGAAGTTTATCAGGACAATACAAGATATCCTCAGGAGCAGGTAAAAAGGGCTGATGATGGCTGGATGAGAGACTTTCGGGTATTGCCCCTCCAGGTATGCCCTTTCTCCTGGGATTCTGCCGGGAATGCCCTGACTCATTATGAAAAGATCCGGATCACCATCGATCTATCGTATCCGGCATCAGACGGTGGTCCACTGTCGTACACTACTCTCAGCCCTGCTTTTACCAAACTGTATGAAGCCCAAATCCTGAATTTTGCCGATTATCGTTATCTGGTTTATGGCCCCCAGAGTGCCCGGATTTTGATCATTCATGGGGCAAATACCGAGCCGACCTTCATCAGTCAACTTCAGGACTTTGTGACCTGGAAACGCCAGAAAGGCTTCGAAGTGAGCGTTGCCAGCACATCTGTGGCCGGAACTTCGAGCACGGCAATCAAGAGCTACATCCAGTCCCAATACGACAACCCTGCCACACGCCCGGACTACTTAATCATAGTGGGGGATGTGACGGGCAATTTTGCCGTTCCCACCTTTTACATTCCAGAAGACGAATATCTTGGTGAAGGGGATTATCCCTACACGCTACTCAGCGGAAATGATATGCTGGGTGATATCTTCGTGGGCAGGATGTCGGCCGAAAACGTCTCGCAGCTTGTAACACTCTTCAACAAGGTCTATACCTACGAGAAGAATGTAAATCTGAGCCCATCGCTCTCCTCCTGGATGAATCGTATGCTGATCATAGGAGATCCCAGGGTTTCAGGGATCAGCTGCGTCTATACCGGTCAATTTGTCCACGAGATCTCTGCCCAGGCCAATCCCGAGTATGAATTCATCGAGAACTACGATAGCGGCTTCCCCACTACGATCAATGGGGGGCTCAATCAGGGAGTGGGATTCTTTGTCTATCGGGGCTTTTATGGAGTGAGCGGATGGTCTCCCTCCACTTCCTCCCTGTTCAATGGGTTCAAGCTGCCCCACTCGGTGATCCTCACCTGTATGACGGGGGAATTTGCCACAGGAACATCGCTCTCTGAAGAATTTACCCGAATGGGGACTTCTGCTACTCCCTCTGGGGCAGTTACTTGTGTCGGAATGGCAACAGGGGGTACTCACACATCCTTCAATAATGCCCTTGTATCTGGTATCATGAGCGGAATCATGTGTCATGGGATGCGAACGATGGGTGAGGCTACCCTGAGCGCAAAACTATATCTCTACTCCACTTATCTGGCTGATCAGCCGGAGCATACAATCAAATTGGCACATTGGTGCAATCTAATGGGAGATCCCACTCTGGAAGTCTGGGTAGGCCTGGCAAAACAGCTTACTCTCGATGCTCCGGAGGAGATCCCTCTGGGGACAACTGTATTTGAAGTGCGCCTTGGAGTTAGCGCTGAAGAGCCAGTCGAAGGAGTATGCGTAACAGCTTATAGCGCCAGCCAGGATGCGGTGGTGGCAAAGGCTTTTACTGGGCCAAATGGGATTGCAGTATTGAATCTGCCCCCAGCGCTGAGCTCAGATTTGCTGATCACAGCCTCAAAGCACGATTACAAGCCGATCCAGCGTTTAGTTACCATGGATGGGGCAGGATCGCTGAACTATCTGGATCATCTGGTGATAGACGATGGCAGCAGCGGTTCATCTGGAAATGCAGACGGCATCGCTCATGCTTCCGAGTCCATTGCGCTTCAGGTGGAGCTTTTCAACACTACAGACAGCACTCTTAGCGGCTTGAATGCTGTTCTCAGCACGAATAATCCCTGGGTACAGATCACCTCTGCGAGCTCTTCCTATCCTGCGATTGCTCCTGGTTCGACGAGCACAGCAAGCCTGCCTTTCATCTTTAATCTGGATCCGGCTTTGCCTCCTGTGGAAGATATCAGATTTGAGCTAGATATCACAGCTTCTGGATCAATCGCATACCAGATAGTGTTTTATCTGCATGCATACAATGCCAGCTTGAGTGTAGCAGGCCATACTGTGATAGATGCTGATAATCAAGTGTTGGATCCTGGTGATACCTGTGGCTTATTTATCTATGTGGAAAATGCGGCTGGCTATCCCGCCAGGGATCTGATGGGAGAGCTTCATTCTCTGAATAGTATGCTCCTGGTGACGGATTCCATCTCTTACTTTGGAAGCATCTCTGCACATTCTGGTTTGACCTCCGTGGATGGATTTCAAGTATATGCCATGCCGGAACTGGTGGCTGGTATGCAAATGCCAATGAGGCTGAGATTGTATAATGCCGAGGGTTTTGAGCAAAACTGTCTCTTCACCCTCCAGATTGGCACGGTAAGCCAGAATACTCCCTTGGGTCCGGATGAATATGGTTATCTAATTTATGACGTCACAGATACCGCCTATCAGGATTGTCCAGTATATGATTGGGTGGAAATTGCTCCCACTCTGGGAGGAGTGGGGACTCTGATTCCAGATTTGATTGATACGGGATCTAGCAGTTATGAAGGAGATGGCAGTTTAGCTCGTGTGCTCAAGGTATTGGATCTGCCCTTCACATTCCGATTTTATGGCATAGATTATGATCAAATCACCGTTTGCGTGAATGGCTTCATTGCCCTCGGAGTTACAAATAACGGCGAATTTCGCAACGCTCAGCTTCCCGGTGGTCAAGGGCCTTCGCCTATGATTGCAGCCTTTTGGGATGATCTCTGCCTCCGGGGAACAGCTGGCATTTATCAGTATTACGACGAGCCGGGGCATCGCTATATCATTCAGTATCAAAATCTTAAAAACGGATTTGACAACATCGCAGAGGAAACCTTCCAGGTGATCTTCTATGACCCTGTTTATTATCACAGCGGTTTGGGGGATGGGAATATCAAGATTCAATACAAAACTTTCAACAATGTGGATACTGGCAGCACCGGACATGCTCCCTGGCAGGGAAACTACTGCACAATAGGGATCAAAGACCATACAAACACCCGCGGTCTGCAATATACTTTCAACAATATCTATCCCCAAGCGGCAGCGCCACTGATGGATGAACGGGCACTTTTCATCACTACCATCCCCTATTATCAGCAGCATGCTCATCTGGTGCTGGATGATCTGATCCTGGTAGATGATAACCAAAACGGTATCCTGGAGCCAGGAGAACAAGCTGAGATAGGCGTTCTCCTTCACAATAGAGGGTTCGGCGATGCCACGGGTATTAGCGTAAACTTCAGCAGCCAGAACCAGTACGCCACTGTGCAGGTGGGGCAAAGCGTGTACAACGATATCCAGAGCTTTGGATCGGCAGTGAACAGGACGCCCTTCATCGTGAGTGTGGAAGATTCCTGTTCTGATGGCACTGTCCTTAGCTTCCTCTGCGAGGTGAATACTCCCGGAGCCAGTTGGTCGTATCCGGTGTCTATAAGAGTTCAAAAACCAGCAGTAAGCTATGGAGGCTTTTATCTGATCGATACTGATGGTAATAATAACGGGTTGCTGGAGCCGGGTGAAAACGCCATTCTGGTGGTGAATTTTGCAAACAACTCAGCACTCCCAGCCACAAATTTGATCGCCAATCTGGCATGTTCAAACTCATTCATCACTCTAGAGGATGAATCCCAATTGATCGGCTATATCCCACCCAGGCGTACTCTTCAGGCCCTTTTCCGCTTCAATCTCGCTTCTGCTGCAGCTCTGGGGACAAATCTGACCTTTAACTTGAGCTTTACCTTCGATCAGGGAGCATCACAGAATGTGAATATAACTCTGAGAACTGGTAGTACTGGGTTGTACCACGACTTTGAAAGCAGCAGTGGCAACTTCGTCTCCTCCCCGGCTACTAATGCCTGGCAATGGGGTACTTCCGCAGAAGCCGGATCATACTCGGGAACAAAGGTTTGGGGTACGCTATTAAACCAGCAATACCCAAACGATGTAAGCTGGACTCTTACCTCTCCCTCGTTTTATCTGGGCTCCAATTCGTTTTTGGAATTTTGGCATTATCAGGATATGCAAAGTGGTTTTGACGGTGGTAACGTGAAAATCACGATCAACAACAGCACCTGGAATTTACTGACTCCTGAAGGGGGCTATCCCTATGCCAATGTATCCGCCCTGGGCGAGCCTGGCTTTTCGGGGAGTTCTGGCTGGAGCAGGGTTCGTTTCGACCTGAGTGAGTACATAGGTAATAGTGTCCGCTTTCGGTGGACCTTCGCTTCGGACAGCTCGGTTCAGGGGCATGGCTGGTATATGGATGATGTGATTACCATAGGATTGAATAACTATGCAGGCCTGCTCACCGGCGAAGTATCAGCAATAGGATCTCCTCTGAACTACTCCAGTGCGTGGGTGACAAACCAGACTGGGATCGCGGTAAATCCTGATGCTGCCGGGCTATACAAGCTGTATCTGCCCGTAGGGCTTCACACGGTTCAGGCCTCAGCCCTGGGATTCAGTACAATAACGGCCACAGACCTGGTTCTAGCCCCAAGTACTCCGCTTCCTCTCCAGGATTTTCTGCTAATCGAATACAAGCCAGTTATCAACTTCGGTTATACCCATACAGATAATTCCATCTTGCTCTCCTGGGAGCCGCCGTCTGAACCCTTTTACTTGGTAACGGGATACAAGGTGACTCGAAGAATGAATGCGGGTGCGTTCCAGACGGTACTGGAGACGACAGACACTTTCTACTCCGAGGTGTTTGCAGAGCATGGGAGCTACCAATACTACGTGCAAGCCCTCTACGTGCCTGGTGAAAGCCTGCCTACAGAGGTACTGAGTGTGAACTATCCTTTCCTGCAGGGCACAGAAGACAATCCAAACCCAATGGTAACCAGGCTGCAGTACAACTATCCCAATCCTTTCAATATCGAAACTGCCATATCTTTCGATCTTGCCGTACCCGGCAATGTGCAATTGAGGATCTTTAATCTTCGGGGTCAGCTAGTAAATACCCTCTGCAATACAGAGCTAGGAGCGGGAAGACACAGCTTCCTCTGGCATGGACAGGATAGCTCAAATGCACGTGTGGCTTCCGGAATATATTTCTATCGGCTGAGCGCTCCCAAATACACTCAGACGAGAAAGATGCTGCTCCTCAAATAGGCAGTTTATCATAGTTGCCAAATCGGGGCATGAGATGAAGCCCTACACCCAAATTGGAGGGGGCTTTGCCTCATGCCCCGATTCGTCGGCGTCTTAATAATTTGATTGACGACATTATCCACGGAGAAATCATGGTACTTACTTCGAAAATGGTGAGATAATGAACAGACTTTTTCAACCCGAACTGGTTCGTATTGTCGATAAATTCGACAGTAAGGCTGCGTGCCTGAATTTCATGGTCGAGCTACTATCTGCTTCCGGATGCCTGCATTTCCCGGATCGGTTTTTAGCCGCTGTCAAAGGACGAGAAGAGATTATGAGCACCGGTATAGGTCACGGAATAGCGATTCCACATGCCCGAGACCTTACCGTGTCGTGTCTGCAGATTGCCGCGTGTATGGTAAAGACTCCTTTCGACTACAATTCCATAGATAACCAGCTCGTCCGACTGGTCTTCATGATTGCTGTTCCGCAGAATTCAAATCAAGAGTATATGCGGATTTTGCGCTCTCTCTCGGAGTATCTGCGTCAAGCGGATAACCGAACCAAACTGTTAAACGTAAACAACGAATTGGAGTTGTTCAATTATGTCCATGAGATCGAAGACACTATTCTGGGTAGTCTTAGTAACTAGCCTCTGCAGCTTTAGTATCGCACCTCTGTTTGCCGTCCACGAGGATGCAGGTACCACTGGATTTAACTCGTTAAAGATTGTCTATTCCGCCAGAGCAAATGCCATGGGTAAAGCCATGACCTCAATCGTTATGAATCCAGACGGAACACAATTTAACCCCTCTACCATTTTGAACATTCAAAACAGGGAAATTATTTCCACCTACATGAACTACTTTGTCGATGCTCAGGGTGGAGCCCTGCAATACATACTCCCGAAGGACAAATATACTGCCTATGGGTTCTTTATCAACTATCTCAATCTGGGTACCATGGATAGGACAGAGGCAGATCAACAGGGTAATTATGTCGATACAGGGGAGACTTTTGGCTCTTACAACCTGATCATCGGAGCATCGGTGGCAAAGCATCTCAACGATGCCCTGGACGTGGGAGCATCTATCAAAGCTATTTATGACAAGATTGATGATAGCGATGCTGCTGCGGTTATGGTCGATGCTGGCATTCTGCATCATCCCGAAAACGAGAAGATCAAAGTGGGACTTACGATGCGGAATTTGGGAGCTCAAATCCTGCATTACTCCGATACCGATTACAAGGAAGGGCTACCGCTCACTTTTGCCTTGGGCCTGAGCTATGATATAAACGATCGCTCCATCGTCGCCTTTGATCTGGAAAAGGCTACTGGCGAGCAGTTCGTGGGAAAGTTTGGCTATGAGTACGACCTTTACCCCTCTCTGGCACTGAGGGCTGGTTTCCGCACAGATGCAGAGGATTGGAGAACTGGCGGTACGTGGGAGCTGCTTTCTGGCTTGTCCACAGGCTTGGGCTGGAAGTGGAATCAGTACAATCTGGATTATTCCATATCTTCCTATGGGGATCTGGGGTTCATCAATCAAGTAAGTATCAAGTATGAGTTTTAAAAGAATATATATAGTTAAAGAGGCAGTCCTTGGATAGAATGGACTTTTTAATCGAGATAGGAGTGGAGGAATTGCCGGCTGATCACATCAAGCCGGCGATGGACTTTATAGAGAATAGTTTTAGACGCTTATGCATTGATAGTAGAATCAGTTTTGAGGATCTGCAGCCTGCCTCGACGCCTCGGCGCCTGGCCCTGGTCGTGCTAGGGTTGGATGCTGCTCAGGAAGACATCGTGCTGAACAAAGTGGGGCCTTCCACGCGTATCTGTTACGATGAGGCTGGTAACCTCAGCCCTGCTGCTCTGGGATTCTTGCGGAAGAACTCCGTTACACCGGAAGATATTTATATAGAATCAAACGAAAGGGGCGAGTTCATTGCCATAAACATCCAGCAGAAGGGCAAATCAACTGCAGAGCTTCTCCAGGACTGGATGCTCAATCTATTGCCCGCCATTCCTTTTGGCAAAACCATGGTCTGGGAAAAGCCTGAGTGCTCTTTCTCAAGACCGGTCAGGTGGCTGGTCTCGCTTCTGGACGCAGATGTCCTCCCTGTGGAGATCTGGGGCATCAGCAGCGGGGCAAGAACCAGGGGACTGAGGATACTGGGCTTGGACAGCAGCCTGGAAATTGCCTCCCCCAGAGAGTATTTTTCGACGCTCAAAAGCGTCAAGGTCTTAGCAGATAGAGCTGAACGCCTGGCCGGTATCCGGTCTGAGCTTATGGCCATTAGCGAGCAAAACAGCTTCAAGGTCATCATCGATGAGAGGCTGCTGGAAACTGTGACCGACATGGTGGAGAATCCCTCTGCCGTGATCGCGGAATTTGAGCCGCATTATCTGAAGCTTCCATCCCAGGTGATTACATCCACCATCAGCCAGAACCAAAAGTACTTCAGCATCGTGGATAAGAGTAGTGGCGAATTGCTCAACAAATTCGTCTTCATCTCCAATGGTGACCCTCAGTATGCAGATATTATTCGGGTTGGCAATGAAAAGGTGGTAAAGCCACGGCTTGCCGATGCCATGTGGTATTTCGACGAGGATACAAAGAAGCCTCTGGAAAGCTTTATTCCCGCCCTCAATGAAGTGGTGTTCCACTCCAAACTGGGCACAGTGGCGGATAAAGCCAGACGCCTTACCAGAATCGGGGAAGAGATTTGCCAGAAGCTGGGTCTGGATGCTACTACCACTGCCCATGTAACTCGGGCAGGCCTGCTCTGCAAGGCTGATCTGGTGACACTGATGCTGGGCGAAAAAGAATTTACAAAACTCCAGGGCTATATCGGTCGAGAATATGCCCTGCACTGTCAGGAAGCGCCTGAAGTGGCCGACGCCATCTACGAGCATTACATGCCCAAAGGGCAGAATGATGATCTGCCGTCCACTCTCTGTGGCTCGATTTTGGCAGTGGCAGACAAGCTGGATACAGTGTGTGGGATTATCGGAATCGGTTTGATCCCTACGGGCTCGGGAGATCCCTATGCCCTGCGCCGTGCTGCCAATGGAGTGGTTCAGATCATAGCTGCTCAGCAGTGGGATTTGGATCTGAGCTCTCTGATCGATGTGGCCATTGCCAATTATCAAGATAAAATCGAACCCCAGACCAGGGAAACCGTCTATGCCTTTTATAAACAAAGAACTCAGTGGCTTCTAAAGCAGATTGGTCTGGACTACGATATCGTGGAAAGCGTAATGCATATCGATATCGCGATGCTGACAAATCTGATCCGCAGGGCCAGGGCTTTGCAAGAGCTGCGAAGCTTGCCCCAATTTATCAATCTCGTGATCTCCTTCAAGAGAGTCTCAAACATCATTTCTGAAGCCATGGATATACCTGCAATCAGAGAAGATCTCCTTGAGGCGGATGAAGAAAGAGACCTCTACAAAGCTTTGATGGCTCAGAGCGTGGCTATTGCCACAGAGCTTAATAAGGCCGATTATGCAGCGGTGATCCGTTGCCTGATCGAGCTGGGGCCACAGATCGACACCTTCTTTGACAAGGTGCTGGTCAATAGCGAGGATAAAGACCTCAGACAAAACCGCTATGCCTTGCTGTCGCTGATCCGGCGAGAGTTTTTGCATGTGGCGGATCTATCACTGATAGTGGTGGAAAACGCGTAACATTATATTTGGAGATATAGAAACATGTCAGTTTTAGCAAGCTTGAAAACCCGTGCCAAGGCACTCAAAGCAACGGTAGTGCTTCCCGAATCCTCAGATGAGCGTACCCTGAAAGCCGCACATCTGATTCTGGAAGAAGGTCTGTGTAAGGTAATCCTCATCGGGGATGAGGAAGAGGTGAGAACCAACGCCGCCATGCTTCAGCTCAATATTGCAGAAGCCAAAGTTATCAATCCTCATAGCTATGTAAAGATTAATGAATTTGCAGATTACTTCCATGAAAAGCGCAAGGAAAAGGGAGTTACTGTAGAACAGGCTGCTCAGATTGTGCGGAACCCACTCTATTTTGGGGCTTTAATGGTCAAATTTGGCCTGGCCGATGGGATGGTTGCAGGAGCCGAGAGCACCACAGCCGACGTCCTTCGCTCTGCCTTGCAGGTGGTGGGGGTAACTCCTGGGCTCAAGACAGTCTCATCTACTTTCATTATGATAATCCCGGATTTCATGGGGCAGGATGCTCTGATGTTCTTTGCCGATTGTGCAGTAGTGCCAAATCCCACCGCAGAGCAGTTGGCCGATATCGCCATGAGCACTGCTCAGACCAGAAGGTCAATCTGTGGTGATGAACCCAAAGTTGCTCTTCTTTCCTTTTCCACCAAAGGCAGCGCCAAGCATGAACTTGTGGACAAGGTGTCAGAAGCTCTGCAAATCCTGGATAACCGCCAACCGGATTTTGATTATGACGGTGAATTGCAGCTCGATGCAGCTATCATCCCTGATATAGCTGTTCGCAAGGCACCGCAGAGCAAGGTTGCCGGACAGGCCAATACCCTGATCTTCCCGGATTTGCAAGCGGGTAATATCGGCTACAAACTTGTCCAACGTTTTGCCAAAGCAGAGGCCATGGGCCCGATTATCCAGGGGCTGGCCGCTCCCATCTGCGATCTGTCACGAGGCTGTTCGGTAGAGGATATCGTCAATACCACTGTTCTCGTAGTTCTAATGTCTAAAAAATAAAACATATAGAGGTAATCATGGCTATCAAATTGTCAAATCGGATCAGATTGATCAAGCCGTCACCAACGCTGAGCCTATCGGCAAAAGCAAAAGAGATGAAAGATTCCGGAATCGACGTCATCAATTTTGGAGTGGGAGAACCGGACTTTAGTACACCTGAGTATATCAAGAAATCCGGGCATCAGGCTATAGATGCAAATTTTACCCGCTATACTGCCAATGCGGGTATCATCGAACTGAGGAAGGCAATTTGTGCCAAGCTGAAACGCGATAATGGGCTGGAATACGATCCCAAGAATGTCTTGGTCTCACCAGGGGCAAAAGCCTCTATATTGAACATTCTCATCGCCGTCTGCGACAATCACGATCAGGTAATCATCCCTGTTCCTTATTGGGTTAGCTATCCCTACCAGGTGATGCTGGCAGATGCAGACCCGATCTATCTTCAGACACAGGAAAGCAACAGCTACAAGATCCAGCCGGAAGAGCTGGAAGCCATCATCGAAGAAAACCCCTGCGCAAAAGTGTTGATACTAAACTCGCCCAGTAACCCTACTGGGGCAGTTTATACAAAAGAAGAGCTTACGGCCATCAGCGAAGTATGTATCCGTCACAACCTTCTCGTGATCTCGGACGAGATCTACGAGAGACTTGTCTACGACGGGATCGAGCACGTGTCCATTGCATCCATCAACCCCCAGATGCAAGAACAAACAGTGGTGATAAATGGCGTATCAAAAGCCTATGCCATGACGGGCTGGCGCCTGGGCTATGCTGCAGGACCCGCCAATGTGATCGCAGCAGCTGGCAGAGTGCAGGAGCACTCCACTTCCTGCGTCAATTCCATCGCCCAAAAGGCTTGTGTGACAGCTCTGGACGAGGAAGATGATTCCATTGAAGCCATGCGCAAAGAATTTGAACAAAGACGAAACTTCATGTATGAAGAACTGAGCAAGATACCAAACCTGAAGGTCTTCATGCCCAAGGGTGCTTTTTATATTTTCCCGGATATCAGCTGGTATCTTCAAAACAATAAACTGGGGATCAAAAACTCCGATCAATTCTGTGATATGCTGCTTCACAGCTATCATGTCGCTCTGGTAGCGGGCAGCTCATTCGGCTCCGATACCACAGTCCGATTCTCTTATGCAAACAGCATGCAAAACTTGATCTCAGGAGTCAATCGATTCGCTTCATTTCTGGCTGAAATGGTATAGGGAGTGTTATGAACGATCTCAATGACAAAGTGAAAGAACGCTGGCACCAAAGAAGGAGAAAGAGCTACAACTGGACCAAACTCATGATCATGGTTGCAGCTCTGGCCGCCATTCTTTGGGGTATGAGCGAGCTCAATAAATCCAGTGAAAAAGTAAACTGGACATCCAGCCCGGAAACCATAGAAACTCCTACTGAACCTGCTCCGGAGCAAACTCCATGAGTCTTGTCGTAGTAGGATCAATCGGCCTGGATACGATCGAAACCCGGGTCGGCAAAGTCAGCGAAGCATTGGGTGGATCCGCAGTTTATGCCTCGCTTGCGGCCCGCAATTTTACAGAAACCTATATAGTTGGTGTGGTAGGAGAAGACTTCCCCTTACCGTACAAGGAGCTGTTAGAAAAGCACGATATCCGTCTGGATGGTCTGCAAACTGTAAGCGGTAAGACCTTCAGGTGGAGCGGCAGATATGAGGACTGGAATCATGCGGATACTCTGTCCACAGAGTTGAACGTCTTTGCAGATTTTGTCCCTGTACTGCCGGATAGTTGCAAATGCTGCCGGAGTCTGCTCCTGGGAAACATTCATCCCCAGCTTCAGATCCAGGTGTTGGATCAAATCAAGAGCTACGATTATGTAGCCTGCGACACGATGAACTTCTGGATATCGGGGTGTCCTGATCTGCTCTCGGAAGTGATAAAGCGGGTTGATATTGTCTTCATGAATGAAGGCGAGATCCTGCAATATACAGGAAAAAGCGATATCTATACAGCAGCAGAACAGATTCTGAGGCAAGGCCCCAAGCTTATGGTGGTAAAACGAGGCGAGTATGGCTCGGTGGTCATAACGCAGGATTACTACTTCTTTGTTCCGGCCTTTCCCGTGAAGCAAGTGGTGGACCCCACCGGAGCCGGCGATAGTTTTGCCGGAGGATTTATGGGATATCTGGCCAACCACACAGATATCAATCCCGGGACTGTCAAAGAAGCTGCTCGCTATGGCACAGTTCTTGCTGCTATGAATGTAGGAGCCTTTAGCGTTGATAATCTCCTCAATCCCCAGCCCGGTTGTATTGAGAACAGAGTGGCTCAGTTGAAATCATGGACATAGGACAAGACAATGGATTATAAAAGCTCAGGAGTCGATGTAAAAGCCGGCGAACAAGCCGTCAAGAACATCAAAGATGTTGTAAGAAGCACATATAATAACAATGTATTAAGCGAGCTCGGCAGTTTTGGGGGTCTCTATCGGTTTGAGACCAATAAATGGGAGTCCCCAATCCTCGTCTCCAGCACAGATGGAGTGGGTACGAAGCTACGGGTGGCGATCATGGCGTCCCAATTTGATACCGTGGGACAGGATTTGGTGAATCACTGTGTGAACGATATTCTGGTTCAGGGAGCCATACCGCAGTTCTTTTTGGACTATATAGGAGTGGGGAAACTGGATCCGGCCCACATCAATGGAGTGATATCCGGTCTGGTAAAGGCGTGTCGGGAAAACGGCTGCGCTCTGATCGGTGGCGAGATGGCCGAGATGCCAGGGATTTATCAGATTGGAGACTTCGATCTGGTGGGAACCATTGTCGGCTGTGTGGATCATAAAAACCTCCTGCCTGCAGACAGGATATCCGTGGGAGACGTGCTGCTGGGGTTCCCAAGCAGCGGCCTCCATACAAATGGCTATTCTCTGGCGCGTAAAATTGTCTTTGAAAAGCTGTGCTTGAGCGTTGATTCTTATGTCCCGGATTGTTCCAAGACTGTAGCAGAGCTATTGTTGAGCGTGCATCTTTCCTACCTGAAGACCATGGCCCCTTATCTCACAGACAGGGGCTTGCATGGCCTGGCACATATTACAGGAGGTGGCATCCCCGGCAATTTGAAGCGGATTATTCCTGATGATATGCAGGCCGTGGTAAATGAATCAAGCTGGCAGATCCCAGACCTCTTCAGATGGTTGATTGAAGCCGGAAATCTAGGCTTGGAGACAGCGCGGGAAGCCTTCAATCTCGGCGTTGGAATGGTCGCGGTCGTAAGTGAGGAGCTTGTTCCAAAGCTTGGCTCTGTGCCCGGTGCATTTGTAATGGGACAGATCCAGGATAGTAGAAGTAACTCGGATAAAGTGGTGTTTTGTTAGATTATGTGTGAAACTGGAAGTTTTGTAATGATAGCCAAGACACAAAGGCTGGCACTGGAGCTTAGAAAAAACTGCTTGACTATTTTCCAATTATCTCAGAAGAGAGTTTCAAGAGAAAAAGTACGTATCGCTTTTCCCCTTAGGGTTTATCGATGCTTGTGTATTATAGATAGAATAAAGCCAGGAACAAGGGAGGTTTCTCGATGCGAAAGTTAGCATTGATCCTGCTAATCATCTTAATGATGGGAACTGTGATTCTGGAAGCACAGACCACAGGTAGATTAATTGTCCGCGTGCGCGACAACCAGGGTAAAGCTTTGGAATTCGTGAATGTGGTTGTTTTACGAGGTACCCAGCGTATTACTGGTGCTCAGACTGATGCCAGAGGTACGGGACTTATCATTAATATCCCACCCGGTGCTTACACTGTAAGGTTCTCCTTAGTGGGACACGACACCTATGAGGTTACTGATGTCCGGATCAGTGTAGATTCGGCAACAACGCTGAATGCCACGATGCAAAAGACTGATACTGTTCTTGCCACCACTACTGTTACTGCCACACAGGGTAGTATCGATAGCGGCCAGACAGGTTCGTCCAGAAACATCAACGTTACGGAGATGGAAGCTGCAGCCGTCAGTTCCATTGAAGATATCGTATCCTTGCAAGCAGGGGTACAGGTAGTTGGTGGTGAGCTGCATATTCGGGGTGGACGCTCAAACGAAGTGAACTACACAATTGACGGTATGTCTGTATCAGATCCCGTGGATGGTGGTTCAGCTCTCAGTGTCGACACCGATGCCATCAAAGACATCAAAGTGATGACCGGTGGTTTCTCCGCTGAGTTTGGTAATGCCCAATCTGGTGTGATCAATATCGTGACCCGTGATGGTGACCCCTTCTATTCTGGAAGAGTCGAGTATCAGACAGATCATCTGTTTGGAGAGGGAAGAAATTCCGATGTGTTCAAATTCTCGCTAGGCGGTCCTGTGTTGGGATACATGTTTGGAGACCTTCGTGAACGCTTTACTTTCTTTATCAACGGTGGCGGCGAATGGTTGGACGGACGCTTGAAAGATTACTACATTGGTAATCCCAACGAAGATTTTGTTCTAAATGGCGTGCAACTACTGGAATTCGATTATCCCGGGTACAATCCTTATGCCAACCGCGACAATGTGTTGGGCGTGGATTTGGGTAACAGAAACTACAATTCTTACAATCTCAATTTCAAGAGTAAATTCAAAATTGACGATACCCAAAACGTTACCTTCGCAGCTAGAGGCGATAGATCGATCAATTTCCCCTTCGCATACTCATGGCGCTATGCTCTCGATCATTATGCCTACGATGAATCAGAACTGAGACAATACATCGGTACCTACGATTATATCTTTAATCCGGTGATGAACATCAAATTTAAGGCCAGCTACTTCACGAAAGAAACGGTCAATGGCCCTCGTGGCATAAACCGCAACAACTATCTGCGCATGGTGGTTGATCCCAATAATTTGGATCACGACACTTATGTAAACAATGTCCTCTTTGATGACTTTGGTTATGTGAGCGTGGATAATGATTCCGATGGAGTTTACGACGATGGGTTCCTCCCGGCCAGTCTTTGGACTTACCGGATTCAAGGCGTGGAAAACACTCGTAACGTATCTGGTTTCAATGCCCCGGGTTCGATCTACAGCAACTTCGTAGACGACAAAACCACCACAGTAAGCGCCAGGGCAGACTTCGAGTGGCAGATCAACGAGATCCACCTGGCAAAGACAGGCTTGGAAATCATCAACTATCATATTGAGAAAAACCAGCTCCAAAACTTCCTTACCATCTATGAAGACAGACGTCAAGCCTATCTGGAAGGTATATATAATATAGCCAATTACGATACCACCTCGGGAGTAATACCCTCCCAACTCTATGATGTGTACATCGATTCAAATGGCACTCCAATTCCTATCTACAAACCCCAGGATTATTACAACGCTGCCCTGGCTGCCAGTGGCAAACGCGATGGCTACAAAGCCAATCCCTGGCAGGCTGCATATTACCTTCAAGACAAAATGGAATGGGAAGGTATGATAGTGAATGCTGGCTTGCGTTTTGACTTCTGGTATCTTGGAAAAGACTACCAGGTAGCTCAGGACGATGGCTCTTACCGCACAGTGACTTTTAATAAAAAAGATAGATATCAAATGATGGTATCACCACGTCTCGGTGTATCACACCCCATTACAGAGCGCGACGTACTACGCTTCGCTTACAACTATCAGAACCAATTGCCTCAAATGCAATTCATCTTTACCAGTAAGACTCCTGCTGATGCAAATATCAGTGACCAGGCCATTACGGTCGGTAACCCAACTCTTGAACCTCAGATCACAGTTACCTACGAAGTGGGTCTATCACACCAGCTTACTGAAGACTACGTTCTTGATATGACTGCGTACTACAAAAACCTTTATAACTATGTAAGTACCCAAAGAGTCAGAAAAGAAGGCGAAGAACAGATTTCCTGGTATGAGTTCATATCTGAGGACTACGGCTCAGCTCGTGGTATCGATATGCAGCTGGAAAAATTACTCTCGAACTTCAATTCCTGGTCAATAGCATACTCTCTGGCCTGGGCACAGGGTAACAACTCGAGTACCGTAATCCAGGATGAGATGACCAATCTCCGCGAATTCCCTCTGGATTGGGATGTAAGACACAACCTCAATCTGAGCTATACTTTCAGAATCGCCAGAGGCGAAGAGTATTTTATTCCTTTTACAGATCTGATCTTGCCATTGGATGACTTCAGTGCCAACATGACCTGGAGCTTTGCCTCCGGCTCTCCCTATACCCCTGTTAGCGAAGTTGGCAATAGTGCTTTGGACACAAATAGCAAACGTAAAGACTTTACTCAGTCTGCTAATCTACGTGTATCGAAAGGCATTGCGCTACCCGGAAGCACGAGAATGCGTCTCTTTATGGATGTAGAGAATCTGTTTAAGACCCGTAACGTATTTACAGTTTATCCCAAGACCGGTTCACCCTATACAAACAATCCTGATCTCACAGAATCAACCGGTGGATTTGTTTATGACGAGGTAGCTTTTATCAGTGGCCTTGCTGAGCGTAACCCTGCTTTCACGAGCAACTTCCGTGCCGTTACCATCGGCATGTCGATTAACTTTTAATATATTCCAAGGAGGAATCATAAAATGAGTAAAAAAACCATAATGACAATGCTGCTAATCATAATCATGAGCACTTTCATGATGAGCCTTGCCTATGCAGCTGAGGAAGCCGCAGCACCGGCAACGGCAGGCGGTATAGAGAAGTTCGCCGAATTCATTTTTGGCAGTATTGCAGTCAAATGGTTCAAAGATGGTGGCTGGGCTATGTGGCCTATCCTCTTTGTTACAATCTATGGCCTTGCCTACATTATTTGGAAGTTTATCACCCTCATGTATGGAAAGATCAATCTTAATACCTACCTGAATAAGATTGTTCCTCTTATCAAGGACAAGAAGTACAAAGAAGCTTTGGAAATATCCAAAGCCACGCGTGGTCCGGTTGCTGCCATTGTCTATGCTGGCTTACTGAAAGCCGATGGTGGACTGTCAGCAGTCGAAAAAGCCATGGAAAACGCTGCCATGATCGAGATGTCCTATCTGGAAAAAGGCTTTATCGAGCTCTCCACTGCGATCACCCTGGCCCCCATGATGGGATTCCTGGGTACGGTTTCCGGTATGATCTCTGCCTTTGATGCTATTGCTGCTGCTCGTGCAGTGGATGCCACTATTGTTGCCTCCGGTATCAAGATTTCTCTTATCACTACTCAGGCCGGTTTGATTGTGGCTATTCCGGTACAGTTCTTCAACAACATGTTTGTAACCATGGTTGATGGTATGGTTATCGATATGCAACGCGCTTCCGAGAAAGTAATTGAAGCCCTTATTGACGCCAAATAAGGGGGAAAAATGAAAATCGGTCGTAAAAGGAAGGGAAAAGCCGAAATTCCGACATCTTCGATGTCTGATATCGCCTTCCTGTTGATCATCTTCTTTATGGCGACCACAAAGTTCGACGTAAAAGAAGGGATCAAAATAGTTCTTCCACAGGCTGCGGAATCTGCAAATCAAAAAGCCGAGACGATTACTCTCTCGGAAAATGAGATGACGCGGATGCAGATCCTGGAAGACGGTTCCATTGTCATCAATAAAGAGAGTCCTCGCGAGATTTCTAATAGCGAGCTCGATGCAATCATCAGCTCAAAGCTTGATAAGAACGATCAGATGATCTTCAATGTCATCACAGATCGTGAAGCCAAGTACAGCGAAATGATAAGGGTGGTAGATAGATTGAAAGCTGCAAATGCAGAAAAAATCTCTCTATCGACAAATTAAGGAGCGGAATTATGGCAAATATAAAACCGAAAAAAAGAAAAGACGCTTATATTCCTACTGGCTCCATGTCCGATATCGCCTTTTTGCTCTTACTCTTCTTCATGGTTTCAACCGTGTTTGTCCAGGAAAAGAAGTTTTGGGTAGAACGCGACCGCTGGCCTTTTGCTGAATCTATTGAGCGTATTCCTCGCAATCACACCACCACAATCTATGTGATGCGTGATGAGACGATTCTGATTGATGATATCCCTACCAGGATTGAATCTAGTGATGATGTGTTTGTTTACAACACTTTGGTAAATAAAAAAGCAAACGATCCCGAACTGGTTGTCTGTTTCCGAACGGATAGAGATACCAAATATGGGGTTATGTCTGATACGATGAGACAATTACAGGATGCCAATACCCTGGTTGTCGCATTTGAATCACAACAAAGGCAATAAAGGTGCAACGGATGAATACCAAACTTTACGATTGGAAAGATGTCGCCAATGCCCAGTTTAGCAAAGCGCTATCGCTTGCCTTGGTTCTGCTTATGTTTGCAATGATGGTTACTCCAAAGATCGAAGTGAAAAGACAGAAATTCACTGTGCAGCAGATGGAACTGGTTGATATTCCGATGGAAGAACGCCAGAAGGAAGAGCCTCCGGAAACAGAGATTCATATTGATATCCCGATTATTATCAGCCAGGATCTTGGTTCAGCAGATGAAGTCGATATCAAGAAATATGAGCAAATCGTAGATAGAATTGGAAACATCTTTGAGGCCAGTACAGACAAGGTTACAAGAAAAGAAGAACTGGTCGAATTTGTTCCCTACGACGACGCTCCAGTAATCGTGGGTAACCTGAGCCCCGAGTATCCTGCTTTTGCCAGGAACGCCGGGTTACAGGGAACCGTGGTTTTGGAAGTCGAAGTATATCGTGATGGAACAGTTGGCGATATTCGAGTGCGCCGCTCTCTTCAGAGAGGCCCGGGCGGTTTGGATGAAGCAGCTATAAATGCAGTTAGAAGAGTAAGATTTCAGCCGGGAAGAAGCAGCGGTCAACCTGTTGACACAATGGTTATTATCCCGATTGAATTCAAACTTAATTAAGCGTGGGAGATTTCATGAATTATAAGAAGATAGCATTATGCTTGACCCTGATACTAATCCTGGGTGTGGGATCAATGTATGCTGCCATGGTGGATCCACACATTAGCGGAAACAAGAAGCTGGATCTATCAAAGTGGCACAACGTTGGTAACATTTGGCTCAGAGTAAGTAACTACGGCTTTTTTGGGTCTGGTAGTGATGGCCAACCTCAGTACCCGTCTCTTGAATATCCAGGCGGCAGTGGTATAGACTATCTATATCAAGGCGCTTTATGGTTTGGTGCCAAAAAGTATCGCAGAGATGCAGCCGGCAGAAAGCTGTATTGGCTTGCGGCCAATCCAAACCAAACAGACAGCCAGGTAATTACAGCCGATGATCCGCTCTGGACACCCCAGAAGAAACCAGTGGTTGATACTCTTGTAACTGTCGGTTTCGATGGCGATAAGGGTTTGAACGAGTTTTTACCAGCCTACAATCCACTTGTTGTTGGTAATGCTGCGATTCAGGATCAATACAACTTTTACAATGCCTTCGACCAGATTGCCACAGCCTCTACAAGACTCCAAAGAAGAGGCGTGGATGATGATGGAGACGGTGTAATAGACGAAGATGGAGTGGGATACACCTTCCCGATGCGCCCGGCGCATGAACTGCCCGCTCAGTTCGCATCTTTTGGTGGACAACATATCCACAATACTAACAATTATGCCATCATCAATGATGGTAACAATATCGAGATCTGGTTCCCGCTCGGTTTCATGGATTTAGCCGATACCTCATATCCATCTTATGCTTTTACCATGCCTTATGACGATGATGGAGATGGCCAGATTGATGAAGATGGAGCCCCGGTATCAGAGCAGGACTTCATCTCTTATTACTACGATTATTGCCCATTTGGGACAGTTGGCGATCGTGACCTGGGACGTGATAGAGGCTCAAATACTCACTATCCACTCAATATCCGGGTACGTCAGATGTCCTATCAATGGAGCTTTGAATACATCAAAAACCTGGTGTATGTAGAATTTAACATCACAAACATGAACATAGCCACTCAAGACACCCTGTTTGACTGCGCCATGGGTATCTATATGGATTGCGACGCTGGCCCTCAAAGCTGGGGATCGGAAAAAGCAAGCGACGATGTCTCTGGATATGTAAAAGGTGAAGGCTATGAATTTGCCTATACTCGCGATGCAGATGGCGACGGTGGTTTGACTACAGGTTTGGTCGGTGCTCGTGTTTGTACTCCAGACCCGGAAGTACTTCAGTTCCATTGCTGGTACTGGAAAGTGGGTGATGGTCCCGATGATTTCAAACCCAGAACTCTCCATCCCGGTTATTCTCCCCGGAGAACAGCAAACGAAAAGTATTGGCTGCTAACGGGTCGAAACCCCAATGAGCAAAAGTTTACTCCTCTGCGCCCCGAGCAGGATGACGTGATGGAGTATGAACAACCCTCTCCAAACGATACTCGTTTCCTCTTCTCCTTCTACGGAGATATGCAGGGTATGACCAATCCCACCGATGCTTCCTGGAATCTTGCCCCCGGCAGAACCATGAAGATCGTCGTTGCCGTCTTCCCTGGAGACAATCTGGAAGATCTCAAACGTACAGCTAACTGGGCGAAAGAAATCTACGGAGACGCTCAGACTCTTACCACAGTGATTTTGCCAGACACATTCCCCCACTACAATCCACCAGAACCACCTGAAATCCCCAAGCTGTATGCCGAGCTTCTGGACGATGGAAACAAGGTAAATCTGTACTGGGACAACCGCTCCATATTTGCTTATGACGTTAAAACTGTAAGTAGTGCGGAGATTGGCTGGCAGCCAACCAACAGCGCTCTGGACAGTCACATCAGCAAATATGATCCGATCACCTTCCCTGCGGAATTTGCTCCACCCCCTCCCCCGACACCAAACCAGCCGGATCTCTACAACTACAATGCAAAAGTAAACCCCTATACAGCCCATAGACTTCGTCACGACTTCCAGGGCTTCACAGTCTGGGGTCGCTCAGGTAGCGGCTCACAAGAAGACTGGAGCATGATCGAACGTTGGGATAAGATTGAAACTGCTACAGATCTTTCAGACTACCAGGTCAATGGTGGTACAGATCTCTTCAAAGACTTCGGTGGCTATCTCGGTATTGAAAAAGGCCTGCCCGGAGCTCGCACAGCAACCGTAGCTGATACTGCCTATTACTGGTTAAACGAGAACTACTCCCTGGTAAAAGTTACTCCTGGTATCGAGCTCTACGGTGAGCCTCTGTATGATCCAAATGTGGAATGGTCTGCAGCTTTGCAGGCTCAAGCAGATGCTCTGGTGCAAGATCCCAACCTTCTGAGCGACAGAGACAAAGCCATTCAAGCTCGTCTCTTCAAACATCCAGGCGTCAGAAATGAAGTGTTTGATGAACTCTACGACACCAAACTGATCCCCCTCAATAACCACGGTGGTCAGGTTTATATCCCTTCTGCAGCAAACAACTACGACTATGCCAAGCTCCAGGAACTGCGCAGTGATAGACTTGCCCGCAGATACTTCAATCACTTCATCATGTACCCGCCCAAAGGTATTGAGTACTATGTGGCGGTCACAGCCTACGACAGAGGTATTCCTTCCAACAATTTGGATTATCTCGAAACTGGCCGTGATGCTGATGCAAACATGAAAGTCTTCTTCCCGGGTAGCCTGGCTAGAGAAAACATGAACGACATTTATGTGGTGCCAAATCCTTATATAGGACGCAGTAAGTTCGACGGTCGCCGCGAAGGCGATACAAAGGGTGATAGAAGCCGCAGATTGTGGTTTGTAAACATTCCCGAACGCTGTGTGATCCGCATCTACACTCTTGCCGGAGACCTGGTGCAAACCATTCAGCACGATGGTGCTTATGAAGAAGACGTGATCAATATATCCAAAGCGGCCAATCTTGGTCTCACTTCCAGCGGTATCACGAGCTGGGATTTATTATCGAAAAACAGACAGATCATTGCCCCCGGCGTGTATCTGTACTCAGTCGAAAACAAGGCTGACGGCAAGCTGAAAGTCGGCAAATTTGCCGTTATCAAATAAGGAGGAGGAACTGTGAAGAAGATAATACTAACTCTCCTGGTAGCCGCTCTGCTTGTATTGCCAATGAGCGTGTTTGCCGAACCATTCGGTAAAACAGGTACAGCCGCCCTCCAGTTTCTCAAGCTCGGTGTCGATGCCCGTGCCATAGGTATGGGTGAAGCCTATACTGCTGTTACAGATGATATCTCATCGGTTTACTGGAATCCTGCAGGTTTGGCTCCGGCCTTTGATAATCAGGCCTTCTTCTCCCACACAGAATGGCCTGCCAATATCATGCACGAGTTCGCTGCAGCTTCCTATACCAATGGTGTTTCCACCTGGGCTATATTTGGCTCTGTGTTACACATGGATGATATGGAAGTGACAGATGAGGAAACCTTCGGCCCTACCGGTGAAACCTTTACCAATAGTGACATGGCTTTTGGCCTCTCCTATGCCCAGCAGTTTACCAGTAAGTTCTCTGCCGGCGGTACGGTCAAGTATCTGCGCCAGAATCTCTATGAGTACTCGATCAATAGCTATTCCTTTGATCTTGGCTCCATGTACAACACCGGTTGGAACAACGTCAAAATAGGTATGGCTCTCAGAAACTTTGGCCCGGACGTCAAGTATCGCGTTGATGATGACGGCGACGGCCAATACGATGAAGACCCGTACGATTTGTTGGATAACGATGGTGATGGTCTGATCGACGAAGACGGGCCAGAACTGGAGAGTAAGATACCAATGAGCTTCTCTTTGGGAATCAGCGGCGATATCATGCGCACAGATACATCCCATTGGATTGCCTCCCTCCAGCTCGACAACGTCATAGATAGAATGGAAACCTGGAACGTAGGAACTGAGTACAAGCTGGGGAACATCTTTTTCCGGGCTGGTTACCAGATCAACTACGATACTAACGGTTTTAGCGCTGGTATCGGCTGGCAGGTTCCAACCAGATTTGCAATCTTCAACGTAGATTATGCCTATACAGATATGGGCTATCTGGCAGAAGATTTTATCAATAGCGCCCATCGTGTGTCTATTAAAATGAGATACTAGGATATCACAACAGGAGATAAATATGAAAAAAGCACTACTACTCGTATTGGCCCTTAGCATCGTTTTTGGTGCCATCTATGCTGATACCATGATTCCTGGCCCACAAAGGCCAACCGCTGATGTTGCCCAGGGCAGCATCAAAACAAGAACTAGAGAAGTCCCACAATATACCTTTACAGTAGAGCCCATTGCTCTTATGACCTCTTATTGGGACTATATGGTAGGCAGCTACAACGGATTGCCACTGCAAGTCGTACCAGAAAGTGCCGGTGGTGGATTCTTCATGTCTTACACAGGACAACGCCAGCCTACTTCCCAGCGCCGTGCCTTCTATGCCTACATCAACAACGCTGGCCAGATCATCAGTAACAACGAGATCACAAACGTTGTAAACCGTGAAGGTTACTCCTCAGTAGCAGTCTGCCCCGTAAGTGGCAAGCCTCTCTATGCCTGGCATGCAAATCACGATGATGATGCCGAACTCGAAGTTGAATTCACCTCCGATGCCTTCCTCGATGGTATCGCTGGTCTCTTCAACGACATTACTGTTGCTCTGGATAACCCCAGGACGATCAATGCTCCAAGTGGTGGAATGTCTCAGGACAACGAATTCATTTGGCCTACAAACGTGGTAGGACCATCTCCAATTCCTGGAAAAATGAGAATCTACATTGCCAATAGAAACTACGTTACCCACACTTCTGCCCCATCAGAGAACGTGGCTATTGCCTATGCTGATTTTGATGGTGACGATATTGAGATGGGAACTCCTCTTACCTGGAACATCGTAACAATCCCCGAAATGGACGATTGGAATCATGATTCCATAAACTTTCGCAGACCTTTCCATGCCATCGCTGCCGACATGAACGGTAACCTCTACTATGCAGGTTATCACCAGGCCTTGGATAGCGAAGATAATGCCATTGATGAACCCGATATGGATGTCTTTATCAATGATAATTATGGCGAAGGAGTATGGAGAAGAGTAAGTGGTTATAGCAAGCTCGCTTCCTGGAATCCAGCAAACTATTTCGAGAATGACTCAAACGTACCTTATGCCGATGATGAAATCTTCTGGTCCATAGGTAATTCCAGCCATTTGAATGCTATCGTGGACAGCGAAGGCAACGTACAGATCTCCGGCATCTGGTCTCTCAGCAATGCAGGCGGATACTACTATCCTGCCATCCAGGTAGTAAAACAGTTTGTTTTCAACACCCAGACCGAAGAATTTGAAGTACGCGAAATATATCCCCAAAGCGCAAACCCAGACGACTACTACCAACCTTGGGACGTTGTAGAGCCCTGGGGTGATGAGGACGAAGTGGTTGATGGTGTTCCTTCCATGGAACTGATCTACCCCTTCCCCTACTGGGATGAATCTGTTCATGATGCTGCTATGTATTTCCACTATTCCAATGTCAAGATATCAGAATCAAACGATGAACACATGATGGTCGCTGTATGGCAGGATTCTGCCCGCGCCCGTTGGTTCAACTCTTTCCAGGAAACAGAATATTCCGATTTCGCCAACACCCCAGAGATCTACATGTCTGTAACTCCAGATAACGGTAGAACCTGGTCTGAGCCTATAGTTCTGAACAATGTCGAAACTCCTGAGTTTGCTGGGATTAAACCCATGTGGATCTATCCTGCAAACAAAGTAAAATTCACCGGAATGCAAAACGAAAACAAAGTTGGGAAGATCGCCCTCATGTTCATGGACGACAATACTTGGGGATCAGTTTCCATTACTCCTTCAGTGCACCCAAACAACGATGGTGGCAGAATTATGTTCACCGAGCTTGAAGTTGTTTTCCCCGTTGGCGTGGACGTAGTTAGCAATCCTTCAAATACAGTTACACCAGTAGCTCAGATGCTTCTGCAAAACTACCCCAATCCCTTCAATCCTGAAACTACCATTACCTTCAATCTGCCTACTGCTGGTAATGCCAATCTTGCCATTTACAACGTAAAGGGTCAGTTGGTAAAGAACCTCGCCAATTCGCAGATGAATGCCGGATCACACAAGCTGACTTGGAATGGAACAGATAACAACGGTAGAAACGTTACCAGCGGTATCTATTTCTACAAACTGAGCCACAATGGTACTACTGAAACTCGTAAAATGATGTTGATGAAATAATCAACTCCTAAACTAAATGAACAAAAGGCGAATACTTGTATTCGCCTTTTGTGTTTTCAGGCCCCTCTATTGTCGAAGTCTGTTATAAATCTATGGATGGCGAATTATTGCACACGAGCTGTTGATATTCCGGGCTTGAATTGTTTTTACCTATGCTTAGCAGCTATTTACCCCTAGCGCTCACAGGCTCAAGCTCGGGGCCCCACCACTCTTTTGAATGGGACTCCAGACCATGCCCTATTATCAATCTCTCTACTCTCAACTCTCTCTACTCTCTCAACTCACTCTACTCTCTCAACTCTCTCTACCCTCTCATCCCTAAAAACCTTACAACACTAAACCAGGCTAAAGCCAGGTATACGACCGGCTGAAGAGCTTGTGCGAAAATGGCGACGTGAGTCACGGGGGCCCAAAAACCATCGGCGCAGCCGATACCTCTGGAGTGCGGAGCACGGCAGCTGTAGCCGG